>NZ_JBFOKR010000002.1:0-269083 GCF_047246645.1 Ferdinandcohnia jepli | reverse complement strand
TGGAATTGTACCCACTCAGGTCAGCAAAAAGAAATGAGTTGGTAAGCAAAGCCGAAATCATACCCACTCAGGTCAGTGAAAAGAAATGAGTGGGTAAGTAAAGCTGGAATTGTACCCACTCAGGTCAGCAAAAAGAAATGAGTTGGTAAGCAAAGCCGAAATCATACCCACTCAGGTCAGTAAAAAGAAATGAGTGGGTAAGCAAAGCCGAAATCATACCCACTCAGGCCAGCAGAAAGAAATGAGTGGGTATGAAAACCGGGTAATGTACCCCACTCCAATTTAACGATTGAGTAAATTAGCTGATCCAAGCTATAAATTTTAAATCCCTCAATAACTTCCCCCCAACATAGCCTCATCTTTATTCACTTTCCCCTAGTTAACTAGATTGATAGTCATAACTGAAGGGCTTGTATCATAAACTTGTACAAACTATATGGGTAAGGGAATGATATGGAGATATGAGTAATCGTGCGAATGACATTAGAAAGAGAATTGCTAAGCGTAAAAGGGAAAGACATTCATTTCAACCAACTACTAGGAAATCAGTAACTCCAACGTACCTTGCCAATGATGAGGAGAGATTCGGAGGTAGTGGATATTCTCCGTTCGATGGTGGGCCAGGTCGTGAAGGGGGACATCCTTTATTTAAGAAAGAAACGTTTCTTTTCAAGATTTTACTCTCTGCTGTGCTTTTCTTATCAGTTGGTATTTTGTATAAGAACCAATCACCGCAATTTGATAATGTACGAGAGTTTGTAGGTAGTACAATGGAAAGTGAATTTCAATTTGCAGCAGTTACGGAATGGTATGAGGAACAGTTCGGAAGTCCACTTGCTCTTTTACCAGTCAACCAAGAAAAAAATAACACAGATAAAGTAACTCCAGGGAAATTCGCTGTACCTGCAGCTGGCAGGGTAACCGAAACCTTTGAAGCTAATGGGCAAGGCGTTACGGTTGAGACTGATAGCAAAATTGTCGAGGCCATGAATGGTGGAAAAGTTCTAGAGGTTGCTACTAAGGGTGACTTAGGAAAAACAGTTGTTATTCAGCATGGAGATGGAACTGAAACCTGGTACGGTAATCTTGGAACAATTAGTGTAAAATTATATGATTATGTGGAAACTGGGCAAGAGGTTGGAACTGTCACAGACCCAGAAGGAGATGAAAAAGGGACCTTCTATTTTGCCATTAAGCAAGGAGAAACATTTATTGATCCAATACAGGTGATAAAATTTGAATAGCTATTTTAAACTCCTTAGAAAAATAGAGATACATCCATTACTATGGCTCATAGTCGGAATAGCTGTAATTACAGCAAACTTTCGAGAGCTATTGATGTTATTCTTTATCATACTGGTCCACGAAATGGGACATGCTGCATGTGCCCATTTTTTTTCGTGGAGAATTAAGAAAATACAGTTGCTCCCTTTTGGTGGAGTAGCTGAAATGGATGAACATGGTAATCGTCCGCTTAAAGAGGAATTATTTGTTGTATTGGCAGGTCCGGCACAGCATATCTGGCTAGTAGCTGGAGGCTACATATTAACGAAAGTATCTATTATGTCGCAGGATACCTTTGAACTATTTTTATATCATAATGTAGTTATCCTTTTATTTAATCTTCTTCCTGTTTGGCCATTAGATGGTGGAAAGTTGCTTTATTTATTCTTTTCTTCAAAGCATTCCTTTTTTGAAGCTCACAAACGAATGCTAATTTTATCTTCATTTTCAATTATCACTATGATTGCTTTGGTACTGCTGTACTATCCAAATAACCTAAACCTGTGGATAGTTATTTCATTTTTAATTTTTTCAATAATAATGGAATGGAGAAAGAGGCATTTTGTCTTCATGAGATTCTTACTTGAACGTTATTATGGGAAACAAGATACATTTATCAACCTAAAGCCAATAATTGTAGACGAAACAGAGAAGGTTTACAATGTACTTTCAATGTTTCAAAGAGGTTATAAACATCCGATTGTTATACGGAAAAATGGAGAGAATCAGCATCCTTTAGATGAAAATGAACTCTTGCATGCCTACTTTAATGAGAAAAAGTCTTATGATCCAGTTGGTGATCTACTTTACTTGACGTTCTAAGATAAGGTACATTGGTATGTAGAAAAATGTAACCTTAAAGTGGGGATTTTATGAAAAAATTAATTCTAAATGTCCGAGATCGTGAAAAGCGCACGGCGGTTATTGAAAACAATAAAGTAGTGGAAATAAATATTCAGCAGCCTATTCATACTGAAATCGTTGGAAACATTTATAAAGGAAGAGTAATTGATGTGCTGCCTGGTATGCAGGCAGCATTTGTTGATATAGGAATTGGAAAAAATGGCTATATTCAACGTGATCAGCTACAATCCTTCCATCTTTCAGCTTTACCAGATCATGAAAAAAAGGCAAAAAGTATTTCAAGCTTTGTGCGACAAGGTGAAGAAATCATTGTCCAAGTTACAAAGGAAGGCTCTGAGCGAAAGGGACCAAAATTAACTGGGCTAATTGAATTTCCAGGGAGTTCTCTTGTATATTCTCCATTTGGAAACTATATTGCTGTTTCAAGAAAAATGAAGGAAGAAGCTGAACGAGATAGATGGAAAATGTTTGGCAAAACGGTTTTGCAGGAACCAGAAGGAATTATTCTTAGGACTGCTTGTGAGAATAAAGCTGAAGAAAGAATCCAAATTGAATTAGATTATCAAAGACGAAAATACAGATCGTTGCACGAAAAACAAAACCAAGTTAAACCACCTTCACTTCTATTCGATGCGTCGAATATTGTGGACAGAATTGTTATTGAACATCGATTAGAGGATATCGAGGAAATTATTATCGATGATTCACATGTCTATAGAGATATTAAAGAGCGACTTGGCGATAATTCGGTCCTTGTTTCTCATTTTAATGGTACAGAAAACATATTTTCTGTTTATGGGATTGAACGGGAAATTGAAAAGGCACAAAAACAGGTTGTCTGGTTAGAAAATGGTGCCTATTTGTTAATTGAACAAACAGAAGCGTTAACAGTTATAGATGTGAATACTGGGAAATTCCAAGGGAAAGAAAGTCTAAGAGATACCGTTTTTAAAACAAATCAAGCTGCAGCAACCGAAATTGCACGTCAACTACGGTTACGAGATATTAGTGGAATTATCTTAATTGACTTTATTGATATGAAAGATAAAGACGAGCGACAAAAGATAATGCAGGCTTTACGATCTGCTTCAAAAGGAGATCGAAATCGAATCATTATTCATGGCTTTACTTCCTTAGGTATTCTAGAAGTTACTCGTAAAAAAGTTAGACAGGATTTGTCTGCTATTCTACAGGTGAATTGTCCTACCTGTCTAGGAACTGGAAGGGTTGCCTCAGCTGAGACAGTGGCATTTAAATTAGAACGTGAATTATGGGAGTTGCGGGGAAAAGATCTTGAAGCAGTTTGGATAGAAGCAACAAAGACTGTCATTGATGTTTTTAAAGGTGATCAAAATGTACATCTAAAAAGACTAGAAGATGCCCTTACAATTAGTATCTATTTGTCAGTGATTAGTTCACCATTACATACCTATAATATAAGGCATACTGGTTCACAATCAGATGTAAAGGAAAGAATTGGAGAGTAGTCGCCTGAATAACAAATCGTAATATGTATTGACTCTCTTTACTCTATGTGATAATATTTTCATGTTATGTTTGTAGCACCCAATGCTACAACCGCACAAATCAGGTACTAAGCTTTCATTAACATGAGACGCCTGCATTTGGCGAGTCTTAGTCCAATATTAGGAGGTGCAAGTATGTACGCAATTATTGAAACTGGTGGTAAGCAAATCAAAGTTCAAGAAGGCCAAGAAATCTTCGTTGAAAAATTAAACGTTGAATCTGGTGAAACAGTTACTTTTGACAAAGTTTTATTCGTAGGTGGAGAAAACGTTAAAGTTGGTAACCCAACTGTTGAAGGTGCTACTGTTACAGCTAAAGTTGAGAAACAAGGTCGCGCTAAAAAGATCGTTGTTTTCAAATACAAGGCTAAAAAGAACTACCGTAAAAAGCAAGGTCATCGTCAACCTTACACTAAAGTTGTTATTGAAAAAATCAACGCGTAAGGCATTCTATCATGATACATGTTACTATTAATCGTAACAGTTCCGGTAGAATTAACTCATTTACAATGAGTGGACATGCCGAGTTCGATGTTCCAGGGAAAGATATCGTTTGTGCCGGAGCTTCTGCTGTGGCATTTGGTACAATTAATTCCATCTATGCACTATGTAAGGTCGAACCTTTATTAGAGCAAGAGAAGAACGGATTCCTCCGCTGTCAAATTCCTAAGTTAGAGGATAAGATGATTGAGGATAAAGTACAACTTCTCTTAGAAGGTATGGTTGTATCATTGCAAACGATTGAACTTGACTATGGACAATACATGAAAATTCAATCATAATAAACTTTATTATAGGAGGTGGAACAACATGTTCGTAAGATTAGACCTTCAATTCTTCGCTTCTAAAAAAGGAGTAGGTAGTACAAAGAACGGTCGTGACTCAATCTCGAAACGTCTTGGTGCTAAGCGTGCAGATGGTCAATTCGTTTCTGGTGGATCAATTTTATACCGTCAACGCGGTACTAAAATCTACCCAGGAGTAAACGTTGGCCGTGGTGGTGACGATACTCTATTCGCTAAAGTTGACGGAGTTGTTAAATTTGAGCGTTTAGGCCGTGACCGTAAACAAGTAAGTGTATACCCAGTTGCGCAAGAAGCGTAATTTACTTATAAAACTCTAACCACGTGGTTAGAGTTTTATTTTTTGCTTTTAAATAGTATGAGAAATCCCTCTCTATACAAAAAGTTGATATTAGTTTTATTTGACAAGGTTTGATATAATTTTCATTACATAATATTTGTGTGTTCAATAACTGTACGTATGTTAGGAACAGTTATCGGTGAATATCGAGATTTAGGGGAAATGATATGAGAAAAGATTGGAGTACAATTGAAGTTTTAAAGCATTCACGCCATGATTGGTTAAATAAAATTCAGCTGATAAAGGGCAATATTGCATTAAATAAAATGGACCGTGTCAAATCTATCATTGAAGAAATAGTGATCGATGCTCAAAATGAAACACATCTTACCAATTTACATATTCCTTCGTTTGCTTGCCTAATGATGACTTATAATTGGGAACCTCATAAGTGTCAACTTGATTTTGAAGTGTTAGGGAATACTCGGGACTTATCTAAAATTGACAATCTACTTACAGATTGGTGCCTAAAATTATTTAATCTGTTAGAGGATTACGCTGATGAGATGGCCGAAAACCACGTTTCGATTACCTTTGATACATCAGAAGAGGAAACCCGATTCTTTTTCGACTTTAGTGGAATACTAAAAGAGACTGAAAAACTCTCAAATTGGCTACAATCTGTTAAAGATACCAATGAAATATTACAAGTAAAAGAATGTAAAGTTTGCAAAGAGGAAGTTAATGTTTTGGTACATATAGTGTAAAAGTTTTTCTCGGTGTAAACGTCATATTACGGACGTTAGCATTCAAAAATAGGAATATCATTAAATTATGCCACATCATGTGGACAACTTCCTAACAAATCAATAGAAATGACCGGAGGGAAAATATGTTTGTCGATCAAGTCAAGGTGTATGTAAAAGGTGGAGATGGTGGCAACGGTATGGTTGCTTATCGTCGTGAAAAATACGTTCCAATGGGTGGGCCTGCTGGAGGAGACGGTGGAAAGGGTGCAGATGTAATCTTTGAAGTTGAAGAAGGTCTGCGCACGTTAATGGACTTCCGTTATCAACGCCATTTTAAAGCCAAACGTGGAGAGCATGGAATGTCCAAAAATCAGCACGGTAAAAATGCTGAAACAATGATAGTAAAGGTTCCGCCGGGTACGGTTGTTACTGATGACGATACTGGTGAAGTCCTAGCTGATTTAACTAAGCACGGACAAAGAGCAGTTATCGCAAAAGGTGGTCGCGGAGGAAGAGGAAACTCTCGTTTTGCTACGCCTGCCAACCCTGCCCCAGAGATTGCAGAAAATGGGGAACCAGGCCAAGAGAGATATGTTAATCTAGAATTGAAGGTATTAGCAGATGTTGGTCTTGTAGGATTCCCAAGTGTGGGTAAATCTACGTTACTTTCTGTCGTGTCTGCAGCAAAGCCTAAGATTGCAGAATATCACTTCACGACAATCGTACCAAATCTTGGTGTTGTAGAAACAGAGGATAATCGTAGCTTTGTAATGGCTGACCTTCCTGGTCTAATTGAAGGAGCCCATCAAGGAGTTGGATTAGGTCATCAATTTTTACGACATATTGAGCGTACGAGAGTTATCGTGCATGTAATTGATATGTCAGCGATGGAGGGCCGGGATCCATATGATGATTACGTAACAATTAATGAGGAATTGAAGGAGTACAATTTACGCTTAACAGAAAGACCACAGATCATTGTTGCAAATAAAATGGATATACCTGAGGCCGAGGAAAATCTTGCTGCTTTTAAAGAAAAATTAAATGAAGACGTGAAGATATTCCCAATATCTGCAATTACGAGACAAGGTCTCCGTGATTTATTATTTACGATTGCTGATCTTCTTGAAACAACACCTGAGTTTCCACTTGAGGTTGAGGAAGAAGCTTCAACACATCGTGTTATGTATCGTCATGAAAAAGAAGAAAAAGACTTTGTCATTACACGTGAAAGCGATGGTTCATTTGTGATTTCTGGTGAACGAGTTGAAAAGCTCTTTAAAATGACAGACTTTACAAGAGATGAATCTGCAAAACGATTTGCCCGTCAGCTTAGAGGTATGGGAATTGATGATGCCCTACGTGAAAAAGGTGCTAAGCATGGGGACACTGTTAAACTACTTGAGTATGAATTTGAATTCATTGAATAGAGAGAAAGTAACTTGCTGAATAAGGGGAGGGAGAAACCATGGACGGCAAATTTTATTTAGTACGCGAGGATGTTCTGCCAGAGGCAGTTCGTAAAACCTTAGATGCTAAGGAATTACTAGAAAGTGGGGAAGCACAATCGATTGCAGATGCTACTCAAAAGGTAGACCTCAGTCGTAGTGCTTATTATAAATATAAAGATACAGTATTTCCTTTCCATACGACGGTTAAGGAAAAAATTATTTCATTGTTTTTTTACTTGGAAGATCGATCTGGTACACTCTCTCAATTGTTAGCGACTGTAGCAAGTACCGGCTGCAATGTATTAACTATACATCAAACCATACCTCTTAGAGGTAAAGCCAACGTGACTCTTTCATTAAATACGTCTGGAATGATCGGAGAAGTTACCGATCTGCTTGCTCAACTAAGGAAATTGGAATTCGTAGACAAGGTAGAAATCCTTGGTACAGGAGCATAGGGAGGCAGTAATCGTGAACATAACAAACATAGGTTATTTAGGACCTAACGCAACATTTACTGCCCAAGCTGTCTCAGCATTATTTCCTTCAAAAGAGAGTAGACCGTTCCGTACTATTCCAGCATGTATTGATGCAGTTGTTAATGGAGAAGTGGATGCAGCGGTCGTTCCAATTGAAAACACAATTGAAGGATCTGTGAATTTGACAATTGATTACTTAATCCATGAGCAACCCTTGAAAATTATAGGTGAGGTTATTATTCCAATTAAACAGCATTTAATGGTGCATCCAAATAATAAAGAGAGTTGGAATGAAGTCATTGGCATTCATTCACATTCGCATGCCATTGCACAATGCCATAAATTCCTGCATAACCATTTTCCAAATATAGAGGCTGAATATACTACTTCAACTGGTGCTGCTGCCAAGTATGTGAGTGAGAATCCCGATATGAAGCTTGCAGCAATCGCTAATGAACTAGCTGCAGAGGAATATGGGTTAGAGATTGTACAGCAAAACATTCATGACTTTGATAATAATCATACACGCTTTGTTGTGTTACATAAGGATATGTTTTATTTTGAACCAGACGGTAAGAAACAAAAAGGTAATAAAACAACATTAATGATTACTCTTCCATCTGATCAAGCAGGTGCCCTACATCAAGTGTTATCTGCCTTTGCTTGGAGAAAGCTAAATCTTTCTAAAATAGAATCAAGACCTATGAAAACAGGTCTTGGCAATTACTTCTTTTTAATCGATATTGAGCAAAGGATGGACGATATCTTAATTCCAAGTGCAATTGCAGAACTAGAGGCATTAGGATGTGGAGTGAAAGTGCTAGGAAGCTATTCATATTATCAGTTATAAAAAAAGCTCGATGGGGAACCATTGAGTTTTTTTCTCTTTAAATTGCTTACAAAATTCATAATAGGAACAGGCAATGGAAATAACGAGCGAAAATATTTCTACATTCTTAAAAGCTTGACCGGCACTCTTCTACACATATTTCAAGTGACCTATGCATAAGTTGTGATGAGAAATAGTGGCAATTTGCCTATCTTGACATACAATGTAAAGACTTATGTATAGGAGGGGAAAATCGCGTGAAGATCCATATCGTTCAAAAAGGCGATACTCTTTGGAAAATATCCAAGAAGTATGGAGTAGACTTTGAAGAACTTAAGGCTGTTAATACACAGCTTAGCAATCCAGATAATATTATGCCTGGGATGAAAATTAAAGTACCAACGGGAACTGTTCATGTTAAAAAAGAAGCACAAATCGGTGGAGTTCAAAAAGAGGCACAAGTAAATTTAGCTCCTCTGAAGGAACAAATTGTGCACCCTTATGCTGATATCACTCCAGAACCATTTCCAGTAATGGAAGAAGAGGAGGTACCAGTACAAGAGGAGGTTGCTGGTGTTGAAACGGGACCTTATATCCCTCAAATGCCACAGATGCCGATACCACAGATGCCAATGCCGCAAATGCCGCAAATGCCACAATATCAACCATTTGAAATTGATATTAATAACTACAACCTGATGAATATGCAAATGCCTCAGGTTCCCACACCACCGTCTAATGTACTACCTGGAATGATGGCACCTGAGGAAGATGATGAAGTACTTGGAGTAGAAGACGACCTAGATGATGTTCCACAAATGCCACAAATGCCTCAACAACAAATGCCAATGGGCTATCCAGCTCAGGCAGGAATGTTTAATCAGTGTGTACCAGTAACACCTGTTATGCCAGGAACAGGTCTACATGGTATGCAATGGGGACCACCAGCACAAATGCCAGGTGGGTTTGCTCCAATGCAAGGGTTTCCAGCACAAGGACCAGGTGGGTTTGGCCCAATGCAAGGGTTTCCAGCACAAGGACCAGGTGGATTTGGTCAAATGCAAGGAGTTCCAGCACAAGGACCAGGTGGATTTGGCCCAATGCAAGGATTTCCAACACAAGGTCCAGGACAATTCGGTCAAATGCAAAACTTTCCAAGGGTAGAAGGTGAGGAAGAGGTTGAATTGCCACCAACTCCGCCACAAATGGCGCCAATGCCGATGATGCCGCAACCGCAACCTCAACCATTCGAAATTGATATTAACAATTTCAATCTAATGAATATGAGCATGCCACAAATGCAGCCAATGCAGATGCCACCAGCACCTGAAATGGTAGCAGGAGTGGAAGATGTAGAAGAGGAAGAGCCACAGATGCCACCGCAAATGGCACCAATGCCGATGATGGCACCAATGCAAATGCCTCCATTAGGGAACTGTGTGCCTATATCACCAGTTTTACCAGGATCAGGTCTTGGAGGTTTCCCAGGTCCAACTCCGTATGGACCAGGAATGCCAATGACTGGTCCGATGCAGGTAAATCCGCAAGCAGTTAGTCCATTTGGTGGGTTCCCAGGTGGTGCGCCAGTTTCGCCTCCACAAGCATATAACAAAAAGGACTGTGGCTGTGGTGGACCGAAGCCTCATTTTGGAGGACAATTCCAACCACAAGGATTTCCAGTAGGACCTCAAGGCTTTCCGGGTCAACAGGGCTTTGCAGGTCAACCAGGGTTCGCAGGTCAACCAGGATTTGCAGGTCAACCAGGGTTCGCAGGTCAACCAGGATTTGCAGGTCAACCAGGGTTTGCAGGTCAACCGGGATTTGCAGGTCAGCCAGGATTCGCAGGTCAACCAGGATTTGCGAGTGGGTTTCCAGGCCAACCGTCACCATATGGAGTAAATCAACAGATGCCATACAACCCAATGTTTGCAATGCCGGATTTTGATGAAGATGATTTAGACGATTAATTTAAAATAACTGTGTAAGGGCGAATGAGGATTCGTCCTTTATTTTTTTGCTTTTGAACGTATTTAACTCAGAAAATAGCTAAAATGCATAAATCCAAATTAAAATACATAAATGAGTTTTTGAGCTGAATTAGCTTCTTTTCCTTAAGATGTGATGTAAATTAATTTAGTAACAACCAATCTCCAATAATTTTAGGACTTTCAAATAACTAACAGATATATTTCTTGGCATAGAATGACAACCTAAGCTTGAACATGTTTTTCATGTTCAAAGCTCAAAAGGGGGTTATTGTATTGAGGAAAGTTCTGTACACATTATCGACTGCAGCATTAATGCTAGGTGGCCTAACTGCTTGTAATACGGACGAGGGTGCCTTAGATACTCGCTACAATGATAATGCAAGACCTATCGGTTATTATTCAAATGAAAACAATAATGACCGTAATGAGCGTAATGGCAATGGATATCGTATTAACGACAACGATGGTCCATTAACAGAGATTATGGATCGTAACGGTAATGGTAATAACAACCGGAATGGAACACGAATTACCAATAATAATAACGACAGAAGAAATAATGGTGCCGGGGTCATGAATAAAAATGGCAGAGATAATAAATCCGGTATCATGAATAATAATACTGATGGACGCAGAATTGCAACTCCTTATAACGATGGTAACCCTAATACAATGGGTAATAACGGTCATGGACAAGCTGACCGAAATTATCACAGCCATCTCAATGACAATAACCACAGAGTACGAACTTCAGGCTACTATGATCGTGACAGTGGTAATCTTGTACAAAAGATTACTGATAGAGCATCAAAAGTTAAGAATGTTGATGATGCTCGAGCAATCGTTACGGAAGATAACATCTTAGTAGCGGTTGATACAAATGATAATAACGACAAGCGTGTAAAAGATGCTGTGAAAAAAGCAGTGATGCCATTAGCAAAAGGTAGAAATATTAATATCGTAACTGATGAAGGTACATTTACTCGTGTACGAGACATTGATAATGATATCCGTAATGGTAACACACGAGAATCAGTCGATGCCGATATTAGAGACCTATTTAACAATATTGGTGAAACATTGAGTAAGCCGTTTAATAACAATAACCGATAGGTAGTTTTAGGATGTCCGTTTTTCGGGCATCCTTTTTTCGCCTATAGAAATTAATTAACGCTTATAGGCACTAAAATAACCCTTCAAAATTGAACCAATGCAACCTAATTCACCCCAAAATAACCTGCCACAACAAAAAACGAATACTCTTAAGACCTTTTGAGAAAAATACTTGTATCTTTTTGGATAATACTTCTAGTTTTGGTCACACTAGTATTGTAAGGTGGTCAACATTCGAGGTGTTTTACAATTTTTGAGTTGGCAACTAATTGGTAAGAGGTGATGCCAAATGAAGATGTTATTTAAAATTATAGTGTGTGTGGCTGCTGTATTATTAATGCCGAGTTTTTCAGGGACAAGTACAGGATTAGGTCAAGAAAATAATGATACACCTCAAGAAGTAAATGGGCCATTAGAGGTTACGGTAATCCTAGAACGTGTATATGTGGACGGCGAGGTTAGTGAAGAGATTATCAAAGAAACCATTTTATCTATGGAGGATTTTTGGGCGGAGTATGAGGATTGGAATCTTGTTCACCAAGATGAAGATCAGGTTGTATTTCAACAACGTATTGACGATATCTCACCTTTGCTAAAATCGAATGGTTACTTTGGTATTACGGAGGATGGTACTCTATCCATCTTCAATGGTAAGCCTGAATCTAACAAGGTAATTCAGTCTTTCTTCCAAATTGATGTCGAGAAGCTTGAAAGCTATCAGCACAGTTTGTTGAAAAAGGGAATTAAGATTGGTTCAAAAGACGAATATATGAACGTTCTGGAGACCTTTAAAACATATACGACTTCACAATGAACATAACAATTGCCAGAGACTAGATTTTTGACTAGTCTCTTTTTCTATTTTCTCGTCTTCTTTTATGCCTTTTCTTTTCGGATATGATAAAATGGGGTACAGCAAAGAAGAGGAGAGAGTACGTTTGATTGAATTTATTAAAGGTACAATTGAGTACATAAATCCCGAATACGTTGTGATTGAAAACAACGGAATTGGATATCAAATATTTACACCTAATCCATTTGTTTTTACAAAGGATAAAGAAAAGACAGTAACGATATATACATACCAATATGTTCGTGAAGATATTTTAGCTTTATACGGTTTTAAGACACGTGAAGAAAAAGCGTTATTTGTTAAGCTATTAAATGTTTCAGGAATTGGTCCTAAAGGTGGTTTAGCTATTTTAGCGGCTGGAGAGCCTGGACAAGTGGTTCGTGCGGTTGAAAATGAAGATGAGAAGTTTCTTGTTAAGTTCCCTGGAGTAGGTAAAAAAACAGCGAGACAAATGATACTTGATCTGAAAGGAAAGCTGAATGACTTAGTTTCAACCATTAGTCCAGATCTATTTTCAGAGGATCATGAATTTGAAACAAGTACTACTTCAAGCTATACGGAGCTTGAGGAAGCAATAGAAGCATTAAAAGTATTAGGGTATGCCGAGAGAGAAATTAATAAAGTATTACCTGAATTACGAAATGAAACATTATCAACAGATCAATACATTAAGAGAGCTCTACAGAAGCTATTAAAGTAAGGGGGTAGCTTGAATGGAAGATAGGCTCGTATCAGGTTCTACTAATTACGAAGAGTCCGCAATTGAGCAAAGCCTTAGACCACAAACTCTGTCCCAATATATTGGGCAGGATAAAGTTAAATCGAATTTATCAATTTTTATAGAAGCGGCTAAGATGAGACAAGAAACATTAGACCATGTTCTATTATATGGCCCTCCAGGATTAGGAAAAACAACTCTTGCTACGATTATTGCAAATGAGATGGGAGTTAATATTCGGACAACCTCAGGACCTGCGATTGAGCGACCGGGAGATTTAGCGGCTATCCTTACTGCATTAGAACCTGGTGATGTTCTTTTTATTGATGAGGTTCACCGTCTTCAGCGCTCTATTGAAGAAGTGCTCTATCCTGCAATGGAGGACTTTTGTTTAGATATTGTGATTGGGAAAGGCGCAGGGGCAAGGTCGGTCCGTCTTGATTTACCTCCTTTTACATTAGTTGGTGCAACGACAAGGGCAGGTTCATTATCAGCACCACTCCGAGACCGCTTTGGGGTTTTGAGTAGGCTTGAATATTATAATGAGGAACAGTTATCAAATATTGTGATTCGAACAGCTGAGCTGCTGGATGTAGAAATTGATGAAAATGCTGCTAATGAGATTGCAAGACGCTCTAGAGGAACTCCGCGTATTGGAAATCGTCTACTTCGTCGGGTCAGAGATTTTGCACAGGTACGTGGAAATGGCATGATTACCGAGGAGATTGCAAATGAAGCTTTAGAATTACTACAAGTAGACCGTTTAGGACTTGACCATATTGACCATAAATTACTTAAAGGAATTATTGAAAAGTTTCGAGGTGGTCCGGTAGGATTAGATACCATTGCTGCGACGATTGGTGAAGAAGCACTCACTATTGAAGATGTTTATGAACCATATCTTCTGCAAATTGGTTTCCTGCAACGTACACCTCGTGGCAGGGTTGTAACTGACCAAGTTTACAGACACTTTCAAATGGAAGTTCCGAAGGAGTAGGTTATAACATGGGGAAAATGCTAATGATAATGGGGATAATTCTATTAGTTATCGGATTCGTATGGCAATTTATCGGAAAGCTACCAGGAGATATTGTTGTAAAAAAGGGTAATACTACCTTTTATTTTCCGATTGTTACTTCGATTGTAATTAGCATCGTTCTATCATTCATTTTTTATATTATGGGTAGATTCCGTTAGATAGTTTACAGAAATAGGTGAAAGATATGAAAGTTGATTTATTTGATTTTTATTTACCAGAGGAGCTAATCGCACAAACTCCTCTTGAAGACCGGGAAGCTTCAAGACTTATGGTACTCGAAAAGGAAACTGGAAACATTACACATACTCATTTTCGATCTGTCCTTAATTATCTTAATGAAGGTGATTGCTTAGTCTTGAATGATACTCGCGTATTACCAGCCCGTCTCTATGGAGTAAAGGAAGACACTGGTGCGAAGGTTGAAGTATTACTTTTGAAAAATGAAAAAGAAGATACATGGGAAACCCTTGTTAAGCCAGCTAAGCGCGTAAAGGAAGGTACTGTCTTAAGTTTTGGAGACGGTCGTCTCAAGGCAGTTTGTACAAGCTTAGGTGACCATGGCGGAAGATATTTAGAATTTCAATATGAAGGTATCTTCTATGAAATCCTAGATGCCTTAGGTGAAATGCCATTACCCCCTTATATTAGAGAACAATTGGATGACCAAGACCGATATCAAACAGTATATGCAAAACACCGTGGGTCAGCGGCTGCCCCTACAGCGGGATTGCATTTTACTGAAGAACTTCTGCAAGAAATAAGGGACAAGGGTGTTCATGTAGCATTCATAACATTGCATGTAGGCTTAGGAACCTTCCGACCGGTAAGTGCCGATACAATTGATGAGCATGAAATGCATTCTGAGTTTTATATGATGACAGAGGGAACGGCTCGTTTGTTAAATGAGGTAAAAGAAAATGGGGGGAAAATCATTTCTGTTGGAACCACCTCAACACGTACGCTAGAAACGATAGTGAAAAATAATAATGGTAAGTTTGCCGAGTCAAGCGGTTGGACCAATATTTTTATTTATCCCGGCTATGATTACGGGGCAATTGATGGTCTCATCACAAACTTTCACTTACCAAAGTCAACTCTTATAATGCTGGTTAGTGCGCTAGCTGGTCGAGAGAATGT
This sequence comes from Ferdinandcohnia jepli, assembly GCF_047246645.1. Classification (NCBI taxonomy): domain Bacteria; kingdom Bacillati; phylum Bacillota; class Bacilli; order Caryophanales; family Bacillaceae; genus Ferdinandcohnia; species Ferdinandcohnia jepli. The sequence goes on along the minus strand of NZ_JBFOKR010000002.1, from coordinate 253,970 downwards.
ATTAAACGCCTATGAACAAGCAGTCAAGGAACGATATCGTTTCTTCAGTTTTGGAGATGCAATGCTGATTATCTAAGGGTTGTATAAAGGGCAGGCTTTTTTTCTAGCCTTGTTACTTTTACGCCTAAGCTAGAAGTTTAACTGAGGGTGATTGGAGTGCATGGCACGAGACTCCTGCGGGAAAGTCATATGACCGTCTACTAAAAGCCGCCACGTCCCGTGGCGAACGTAGATGTCAGCACATCCTGTGCAAGTCAAGTGAGACCCCGCAGGAGCTTGCGACGAGGAAGCTCACGGTCCGCCCGCGGAAAGCGAGTGCCAGGAGCGTAAAGCACCAACTTTGTAATATACACCCAAAGTAATAGCAGTTGGCAATAATCTATAAGAAAAAAAACTTGAATTTAAGAAAGTTGGATTTAACCACATCCAAACAAAAAGGAGTTAGACAAGTGACAGCGATTAGATATGAACATATTAAAACCTGTAAACAAACAGGTGCAAGACTTGGAAAAGTGCATACACCGCATGGCTCGTTTGATACCCCTGCTTTTATGCCTGTAGGTACATTGGCAACTGTTAAGACAATGTCTCCTGAGGATTTAAAAGAAATGGGAGCGGGTATTATCCTAAGCAACACATATCATTTATGGCTTCGTCCGGGACATGAAATAATCAGAGAAGTTGGTGGCTTACATAAATTTATGAACTGGGACCGTGCAATCTTAACGGATTCAGGCGGTTTCCAAGTTTTTAGTTTAAGTGAGTTTCGTGAGATTAAAGAAGAGGGAGTTCATTTCCGAAACCATCTAAATGGAGATAAGCTCTTTTTATCACCAGAAAAAGCAATGGAAATTCAAAACGCACTCGGCTCAGATATAATGATGGCATTTGATGAGTGCCCTCCTTATCCAGCAGAATTTGAATATATGAAGAAGTCGGTTGAACGTACAAGCCGTTGGGCTGAAAGATGTTTAACAGCTCATAGCCGTCCACAGGACCAGGGGTTATTTGGAATTGTGCAAGGTGGAGAATATGAGGAGCTTCGAAAACAAAGTGCAAGAGATTTAGTTTCATTGGATTTCCCAGGTTATGCAGTAGGTGGACTATCAGTTGGGGAACCAAAAGATGTGATGAACAGAGTACTAGAATTTACTACTCCATTACTTCCTACGAATAAACCAAGATATTTAATGGGAGTAGGTTCTCCAGATTCACTTATAGACGGAGCAATCCGTGGGATCGATATGTTTGATTGTGTGTTACCTACTAGAATTGCTCGTAATGGTACACTCATGACAAGTGAAGGGCGTTTAGTCGTGAAAAATCAAGAGTTTGCGCGAGATTTCCGTCCACTAGATGTCAATTGTGATTGCTATACATGTAAAAATTATAGTCGTGCTTATATTAGACACTTAATAAAAACAGGTGAAACGTTCGGAATAAGACTTACTACTTATCATAATCTCTATTTTCTGTTAAAATTAATGGAGCAAGTCCGAAAAGCGATTTCAGAGGATCGTCTTGGGGACTTCCGTGAAGAATTTTTTGAGCGGTATGGTTTTAATAAACCGAACGCGAAAAACTTCTAAAAATGCAAATCAATTCCGTATGGAGATAAACTCAGGAAAGGGGTGAAATAAATGGAAGGTATTTTAGGGACAGTTGGACCTTTAATCTTAATGTTTGCTATTTTTTATTTCTTGTTGATTCGTCCTCAGCAAAAGCGTCAAAAAGCTACTGTACAAATGCAATCTAATCTTGCAAAAGGTGATAAGGTAGTCACAGTTGGTGGCCTACATGGTATTATCGATTCTATCGATGAGAACAAGGTAGTAATCAAATCTGGTAATGCTAATCTTACATATGATAAGCAAGCAGTTCGTGATGTAATTAAAGACTAATTAGACAAAAAAAAGAGCGTTTTTCAACGCTCTTTTTTCATTTATGCTTCTCTTCTCGAAGGGGTAGTCATATTTACCCCGAAAATGCCTCCGATAACAGCTGCAGCTAAAAACCCTACATGATACATAAGTTGCTCAGTCGAGAAAGTGGCATCATAGCCAAGGAATTGAACAAGAAATACAATGATTGAATACAGTACACCTGTACCTCCACCAATTAACCAGCCTCGTTCCTTGCCTTTTCCACCAGATACAAATCCACCAGCAAATAATGCAATAAATGATACCCCTAAAATGACCCATGTTAGAGAAGATTCTTGTACAGATGTAAATCTAAGCAACAGTGAAAGTAATAAACTAGACACAATCACAATCGTAAAAATTGCAATTACACCATATACCATTGCTATCCCCATTTTTCTCATGGCCTTGCCTCCCTAGAATATGATTTTCATCCAAAGATGGACAGTTATTACCCTTAGTACGAGCATATTCATGTCCACTTCTTTTTAGAATCTAAATCTAGTTAAGCATGGAAAATCCTTTCAATTATGTTTTTCAAGAAACTGTACAAACTACAAGGGAACACTGTCTTTCGAATATCACTTCAGTGGAAGGGGCTGTCATCTTGGAAGAATACCTCGTCATATTTGGAAGAACGATTTTACTTTATGTGCTTATATTGATCATTTTCCGCATGATGGGTAAGCGAGAAATTGGCGAACTTAGCCTTCTAGATTTAGTAGTATTTATGATGATTGCCGAGATGGCTGTTGTGGCGATTGAAGATACAAAAGATCCTATTTTTCATTCTATCTTTCCTATGGCACTCTTAATGCTTATTCAATTTCTATTAGCAATCATTTCATTAAAAAGTAAGAGGTTTCGTGAAATTGTAGACGGAAAGCCTACAGTCATTATTAATAAGGGGAAAATAGACGAGCATGCCATGCGACAGCAACGATATAATTTTGATGATCTTCTTATGCAATTACGGGAAAAAGATATAAGAAATGTAGGAGACGTTGAATTCGCAATTCTAGAGTCTTCAGGTGAATTATCGGTATTAAAAAAAGACAAGAAAAAGCCAACGGACCATGAGGAATTTTCCCTAGATTTACCTCTAATTTTAGACGGAACTATCCAAGAATCGCATCTCGTTCAAATGAATAAGTCTCATTTTTGGTTGCGGCAAGAACTTCGAAAACTTGGACATAAGGATATCAAGAACATTTCATACTGTGCTTATCATAATGGCACATTCCATATTGATATGAAAGACGAAAAAAGGTAACCGATTGGTTACCTTTTTAGTTACAATAATTTAGCAAGTGCTCCACCAATAAAAGGTACTCTTCTTACTTCTTCTTTTGTTAACAGCTTAAATAGCAGCAATAATATAAAGTAAATGATAGAAGTTATACCTATTGCAGCAAGGGTTCTAATAAGAAGTGTAGAGTCTGTTAAAAGGTTCATATAAAAGTAATGTCCACTAATTCCGGAGACAAGCATGGTTGCAAAGCTTTTTATATAATCTTTTACATAAAAACTATATGAAATTGCTTTAACGATTGTAGAAAAATGCAGGAGTGTAACAAGCATCATTCCAATTACAATCGCAAGTGCTGCACCCATAATACCAAGAGAAGGTCTAGTTGCTAGTACAAAAATTGCTCCTGTTTTAATTACATTGCCAATCAAGCTGTTTATCATGGCTGCCTTTGCTAAATCGAGAGCTTGTAGCGTAGCTTGAAGTGGTCCTTGGAAATAATAAAAGATAAAAAATGGTGCCATTACTTTTACATAAATTGCAGAATTACTATTACCATACATTAGCTCCATGACTGGAGAGGCAAAAACATATAAAACTACGATGGCTAAACCGCCTGACACTAAGGATAATCGTAATGCTTGTTTTAAGCGATATTCGATTAGTAAAGACTGTTTTTTAGCTGCTGCTTCACTTATTGCAGGAACTAATGCGGTTGATAGCGAATAGGTAATAAAAGAAGGAAGCATTAAAAGTGGTAATGCGAATCCTGTTAGCTCTCCGTACTGCCTTGTTGCAATATGTGTCACAACCCCTGCTATTGCTAAGCTCTGTGCAACAACGATAGGTTCAAAGAACCAGGAAACAGATCCAATTAAACGGCTGCCTAGTGTTGGTACAGCGATTCTTGTAAGGTCTTGAAAGGTTTGTTTTCCATTTTTAGCAGAAGCAAAGAAGTCCTTTCTAATACGAATTCGTTTTTTCATTTTAAACATGAAGAATAAGTAAAAGAGAGACATTAATTCACCAACAACTGCTGATAACATAGCTCCTGCAGCTGCATACTCAATTCCGTATGGTAGAAATGTTTTTGTAAAAACATAAACCAATGTAATTCTTACAACCTGCTCGATTACCTGTGAATAGGCAGGTGGCTTCATGTTTTGTCTACCTTGGAAATAACCGCGTAGTACGGATGATATTGCAACAATTGGAACAATTGGAGATATAGCTAATAAAGGATAATAAGTTCTTGCATCTGTGAGTAGGGTTTCAGACAACATTGGTGCTAAGAAAATCATCATAGGTGTAAAGATGATACTCAACGTTCCTGTAATAGACAGGGAGACAACTAATATTTTCTTTATCTTCCTAATATCACCCTGGGCCTCTGCTTCTGCAACTAGTTTTGAGATTGCGACAGGTAATCCCATTTGTGTTAACGTGATGGTTAAAACGAACGTAGGGATGGCCATCATGTATAAGCCTACGCCTTCTTCTCCAATTAATCGAGCAACAACGATTCTATTAATAAACCCTAAAATCCTGGTAATAAGTCCTGCAATAATTAAAATTAATGTTCCTTTAAGGAATGTTTGCTTTGACAATTCGTTTCCCTACCTTCTCAAAAAAGGTGATATCATTTACAATTAACTATATGCATGATAGGTGTCCAAGCATGACAAGTATTCTATAGATATATTTGATTAAATAGGAGAGATGACAAGTGACACAGAAAGAAACGCATTTATATGATGGCTTTCGGGAGAACGTTTTCCCTGCTTTACTTAGTAAGGTAGAGGAGTTTGAGTTATATGGATATGACAAGGTAAATGAAAACGACCTTTGGGAATTCCTTACTCGAAAAGTTTGGAAGCGTGCTACTGAGGAAAAACAATTACATGAGATTGTTAGTGATATCATGAATGTTAAGGTAGGCGACTATATGAATTATGCAACTGTAGAAGCTTTTAAGTCTCCAAGCTGGTTTGAAGGAGAAGGCAAAGACGTATTAGAGAAGCTTTTATAAACAAATTTATTGTTAGCAACTTAAATAAGATTAGTAGAAACAATATTGTACTTTTTTATCCAATTGACATGAAAAAGGCATTGTTTCATAATTGTGTAGTGAGAGTTGAGGACAAGATAGTTCGTTACATATTCTTTTTGTAAAAACTATGTTTGTAAGCTTCAGAAGAAGCACTACTAATTCGACGTAGCTTACACATCTCATTGGTTTTCAATGTCTAGCTCCAGGCGTCATCAGCTTGAAGTCATAAGCAGATAGGCGGGCGCCTTGTGCTTTTCTTATTTTTCAGCTAGAAAAAGGAGGATTTACAGTAAAATGGTAAAAAGAGGCCGCATCGTTGCGTTTTTCTTACTAGTACTCTTATTTGGAAGTTTAATTGGAGCTACTGGTTTGGATACAGCAAAAAACATTAAGCTAGGACTTGACCTACAAGGTGGATTCGAAATTTTATATGAAGTGAAGCCTGCTAAAAAAGGTGATGTTATCGATAGAGAAGCATTAGTTAGTACGGTTGATGCATTAAATAATCGTGTTAATGTCCTAGGCGTAAGTGAACCCAATATTCAGATTGAAGGAAAGGACCGTATCCGTGTCCAATTAGCGGGAGTTGATGATCAACAAAAGGTTCGTGAAATTCTATCAACACAAGCTAAACTCACTTTCCGTGATGTGAATGATGAAGTCCTACTTGACGGTTCACAGTTAGCACAAAACGGTGCTAGCCAATCCTTTGACAAATATAATAGACCAAGTGTTGCGTTAACGGTTAAAAATTCGGATGATTTGAAAAATGCAACACAAAAAGTTCTAGATTTAAGGCCTAATAACCTAATGGTTATTTGGTTAGATTTTGAAGAAGGCGTGGATTCTTACGCGGCTGAGGCAGCGAAGCCAAATCCAAAATTCCTTTCGGCTGCTGGAGTTGATCAGGTTTTCACTTCTAAATCAGTTACAATCGAAGGCGATAATTTCACAGTTGAATCTGCAAAAGAGTTAGCGTCTCTTTTAAATGCAGGAGCTCTTCCAGTAGACTTAGAAGAAATTTATTCAACGTCCGTTGGAGCTAAGTTTGGAGCACAAGCTCTTGATAATACAATATTTGCTGGTGTAATTGGTATAGCGTTAGTGTTGCTATTCATGTTAGTTTTTTATCGATTCCCAGGAATGATTGCTGCAGTTACTCTAAGCATATTTGTTTATCTAAACTTACTAGTATTTGACTGGATGAATGCGGTCTTAACTTTACCTGGTATTGCTGCGCTAATCTTAGGGGTGGGTATGGCGGTTGATGCCAACATCATCACTTATGAGAGAATTAAAGAAGAGATTAAAGCAGGTAAATCAATATTATCTGCCTACAGATCAGGTAGTAAAGGATCATTTTGGACGATTTTTGATGCAAATATTACCACGCTTTTAGCTGCAATCGTATTATTTATTTTTGGTACAAGTGCTGTTCAAGGTTTTGCTGTAATGTTAATGGTTTCAATTTTACTTAGCTTTTTAACGGCTGTATATGGAAGTAGATTGTTATTAGGTTTATGGGTAAATAGTAAATTCCTAAATAAAAAACCAGGCTACTTCGGTGTCAAGCAAAGTGAGATTAGAAATCTTGCAGATGCTGATGAAGAAGGGGATATTCCAACCAAGTTTGACCGTTTTGATTTTGCTAAGCATAGGAATAAATTTTTCATAGCTTCAGCTATCATGGTTGTTGTTGGTATAGCAGTACTAGCAATCTTCAGGTTAAACCTTGGTATAGATTTTGTAAGTGGTACTCGTATGGAAGTTTTAGCTGAGCAATCTATAACTCAACAGGAACTAACAGATGAACTTGAGAAGCTCGATCTAGTGGCAAAGGAGATTGTTATCTCAGGGGATAATAAAGAAATTGGAGTTGCCCGATTCGATAAGGACTTATCAAGAGAAAAAATCACCGAAGTTAAGGCACACTTTAAAGAAGTTTATGGAGCAGATCCTAACGTAAGTACAGTATCGCCTACAGTAGGTAAAGAACTTGCTAGAAATGCATTTATTGCGAGTTTAATTGCATCATTAGGAATTATAATCTATGTAGCATTCCGCTTTGAATGGTTAATGGGACTAGCAGCAATAGTTGCCTTAGTACATGACGCATTTTTCGTTATTGTATTCTTTAGTATCACTCGTCTTGAGGTTGATATCACATTTATAGCTGCGATATTAACTATTATTGGTTATTCAATAAATGATACTATTGTAACGTTTGACAGAATTAGAGAACTATATAAGAAGAAAAAACGTATTAAAACATATGAGGACCTTGCAATTATAGTTAATAGAGGATTACGTCAAACGCTAGGTCGTTCAGTAAATACTGCGATAACAGTTATTTTTACAAGTGTAGCGTTATTAATTTTTGGTGGCCAAGCGATTACAAATTTCTCTTTCGCGCTAACAATTGGTCTCGTAGCAGGTATGTATTCTTCAATCTTCATCGCTGCACAACTTTGGCTTGTGTGGAAGCATAAACAATTAACTAAGAAACGTTCTGTGAAAACAGAAGTAGAACCAGAAGTATAAGGGAAACTTGGAGATTGCCGTGTCGTAGGTGATAACGCCAAGTAGCGCCTTCTCTAGTTTCATATTGGCTACAAAGTAAAGTCGTGAGTTATTCACGACTTTTTTCTTTGTAGGGGAGTTATCTCTCTTTTTTGGATAAACTAAAAAACATGTCAAGAATATAAGGAAATTCACAATATAGTACAAGTCCTTAAATTGAAGGGAAGGGGAAGTTTATTTGGTACAGAATGATCGCTTTAAACAAGCCGAAAAAGCAATCATATTAGGAGTTATAGGTAATATTATTTTAGCTGCTATTAAATGGATAATCGGTGTGCAATCAAATAGTAGAGCATTAATTGCTGATGCAGTACACTCTGCTTCTGATGTAGCAGGGTCTGTGGCTGTTTTTGTAGGAATACGTGCAGCGAAACGGCCGCCTGATGAAGATCATCCGTATGGCCATGGAAAGGCCGAGTCAATTGCAGCAATTATTGTAGCAGTTTTACTCGCATTAGTAGGTTTTGAAATTGGGAGAGCATCATTTGATGCATTCTTTAAGCCGATATACGTTCCAAAAGCTATGGCTATCTATGCAGTTCTTTTTTCAATAATTGTAAAAGAAGTTATGTTTCGTTATAAATATAAGCTCGGTAAAAAAATTAATAGTGATGCCTTAATCATTAATGCTTACGATGACCGTTCAGATGTGTTCTCTTCAATAGCCACTTTGATCGGAATTGTTGGGGCAATATTAGGTGGCTATCTGGGTCTAGATTGGTTAGTATATGCTGACCCGGTAGCTGGACTATTTGTAGCAATCTTGATCTTAAAAATGGCATGGGATTTTGGTACAGAAGCAATACATTCAACATTAGATCATGTATTACATGAGGAGGAAACAGCAGATTTAAGGGAGCTGGTATTATCTGTTCCAGAGGTTATGAAGCTAACAGAATTACATGCAAGAGAGCATGGTCATTATGTCATAGTTGATTTGAAGATTTCAGTTGATCCCTATATGACCGTAGAAGAAGGCCATAAAGTGGGGAAAAAAGTAAAAGCAATGCTTATGGAAAATGACCGTGTTCAAAATGTTCTTATACATATTAATCCGTATTCTGAGGACGATTGATCAGCAACTTTACTTTAAGAAAGTTCGGCTGGATTAATAATTAGACAAATTTTATTAATTGTATCCCTTTGAATGCTTCGGTATAATAGTGAGGTTAGGGGTGAAACGATGTTACAATCCAAAACTCGCTGGAAAGTAAATGAAAACAACATAGAATTAACAAATCTACTAGTTACTGAATTACAAGTTACACCTCTAGTAGCATCCCTGCTTGTAAATAGAGGGTTAACAACTGTTGAATCTGCTCGTGAGTTTCTAATGGCAGAAGAAAATGATTTTCATGATCCTTTCTTACTTGACCAAATGGATGTTGCTATTGAGCGCATTACTCAGGCAATCAACAATAATGAAAAAATATTAGTATTTGGTGATTATGACGCAGACGGTGTAAGTAGCACGACTGTTATGGTCACTGCTCTACAGGAAAAAGGAGCAAATGTTGACTTTTATATACCGAACCGTTTTACTGAAGGCTATGGTCCAAATGAGACTGCCTTTAGATGGGCTAAAAGTGAAGGTTTTACTCTCATTATTACAGTAGATACTGGAATATCAGCATTACATGAGGCAGAGATAGCTAAAGAGATAGGACTAGATTTAATTATTACAGACCATCACGAACCTGGTCCAGAACTGCCAACGGCAACTGCCATCATTCACCCGAAAAAGCCGAATAGTCACTATCCTTTTCAAGAATTGGCTGGGGTAGGAGTTGCTTTTAAAGTAGCACATGCTTTACGTGGGGAAGTTCCTACTGATTTACTAGATGTGGCAGTAATCGGAACGATTGCAGATTTAGTTCCTCTTCATGGAGAGAACCGATTACTTGCTAAAAAAGGAATTCGTGCTTTGCAAACAACGCAACGCCCGGGTATAAAAGCACTATTAAAGAAAGCTCGTGTAGAGAGTAGTGATGTATCAGAAGAAACGGTTGGATTCGCAATCGGTCCGAGAATTAATGCTGTGGGACGTTTAGAATCAGCTGACCCTGCTGTACATCTTTTAATGACCAAAGACCTTGAAGAGGCTAGTAATATTGCTGAAGAAATTGATGAACTGAATAAAGAAAGACAGACTTTAGTAAATGAGATGACGCAAGAAGCTATTAAAGAGGTGGAAGAAAAGTTTCCGCCTGATACAAACCCGGTTCTAGTAATCGCAAGAGAAGGCTGGAATGCTGGAGTTATAGGGATTGTCGCGTCCAGGTTAGTTGATCGTTTCTATCGTCCTACGATAGTTTTAAGTATTGACCCTGAAAAAGGATTAGCAAAAGGGTCAGCAAGAAGTATCGAAGGATTTAACCTATATGAAAGCTTATCAACCTGTCGGGATATCTTGCCGCATTTTGGTGGACATCCGATGGCAGCAGGTATGACATTACAAGTTAAAGACATAGACGATTTAAGAAGTCGTTTAATTGAAATAGCAAATAATGTTTTACAGCCTGAAGATTTTCAACCGATTACTTCAATTGATGCTACTTGTATGATTGGTGAAGTAACAATTGAGTCAATTTTAGAAATGAATAAATTGGCTCCTTTTGGTATGGGGAATCCAAAACCAAGAATACTACTAAATGATGTCGAATTAAACAGTATTCGAAAAATTGGTGCGGACCAGAATCACCTGAAAATAGTATTACAACAGGAGCCGTTCACACTTGATGGTGTAGGCTTTGGGTTAGGGCATGTTTCTGAAGGTATTTCACCATTAGCAAAGGTATCTGTTATTGGAGAGCTTTCTATCAATGAATGGAATAACACGAGAAAGCCTCAGATTATGCTACAGGATATTGCGGTGAGAGAATGGCAATTGTTTGATATTAGAGGCATGAGGGATGTAGCTCTTTATGTGAGGAACATTGAAGAACAAAAGCGTAAGCTAGTCGCTTTCTCACAAGATACACTTAGTACTCTTAAATTGAATGAATTTGAAAATGATATTCATATTATTACTGATTCTGCTGAAGCACAACAACTTCAATTTGATTCCAAATATGTTGTTCTGCTAGATATGCCTAGTGATGATATATTAATTAAGGATTTATTTATCAATACATTCCCAGACAGAATATATACACTTTTTCATCATGAGCAGGATCATTTTTTCAGTACAATTCCAACTCGCGAGCATTTTAAATGGTTTTATGCGTTTCTTGCCAAAAAGGGTCCTTTTGATATGAATCGATATGCGGAGGATTTAGCAAAGTATCGAGGATGGTCAAAGGAAACGATAGATTTTATGTCACAGGTGTTTTTTGAATTAGAATTTGTTAAAATAGACAAGGGATTTATCTCTTTATCAAATCAAGCTTCAAAACGAGATTTGACTGAATCGAAAACATACCAATTGAAGGAAAAACAAATTGAATTGGAAAAACAATTACTCTATTCATCATATCAACAGCTAAAGCATTGGTTTGATTCAATAAATAAAGGTTCGCAATCGCTTGAGGAGGCAATTAATTAAATGGATTTAACAAAATTTGTAGAAATTGTACCAGACTATCCGAAGCCTGGAATTAAGTTTAAAGATATAACACCGCTTATGAATGATGGAGAAGCATACAAATATGCAACTGACCAAATCGTACGATATGCAAGGGAAAAAGATATTGACCTTGTAGTAGGTCCGGAGGCGAGAGGTTTCATCATTGGTTGCCCTGTTGCATATTCACACGGTGTTGGATTTGCACCAGTTCGTAAAGAAGGAAAGCTGCCAAGAGATGTTATCAAGGTAGAGTATGGTCTGGAGTACGGTAAAGATGTTCTTACAATCCATAAAGATGCGATTAAACCAGGTCAGCGTGTATTAATTACAGATGACCTGTTAGCGACTGGAGGTACAATCGAAGCAACTATTAAGCTTGTAGAAGAATTAGGTGGAATTGTTGCAGGTATTGCCTTCATTATTGAACTCACATACCTAGATGGCCGTGACAAGCTTGAAGGATATGATGTGTTAACTTTAATGCAATTTTAATAAATCTTTGAGCGCTCAATATGAGTGCTCTTTTTACTAGGATAAATAAATAAAATACCCTATCCATTGGTAAAATACTCCTAAATAATCACGAATCCCTTTAAAAAGGTATTTTTCTGTACTGGAAAATTTATATTTCTATCTATTTCCCTTTACATATCAGGAAATTTTCAAGATAATAGAAACAATAATTATTTTATCTTTATTCTAATTAATTTTCGACAATCAATATATAATGGTGTCAGTAAATAGAATAGTTCTCATACGTAGATATCCTGGTGAATAAAGATAAAGCCTCCGGCGGATGCCTCAGATTTTCAAAGAAAGTTTTCCACGCTTTAACTGGCATTATTGTCCTACCGGCCAACTGCTAGTAAAAGCCTGATTAGTTCAACTAGAATCAGTGGAAAGTCACCACTGATTAAGTTTCACTCGATCGAGCAAGCTCGAAAAAATCTGGGCAGCAAATACGCATTTGATTGATAAAGTATTAAAGGATTCTTTCTTAGATATCCATTGAACATAAAAAGGTGATTAAATCCATGGCAAACGAACAGGTACTTACTCCTGAACAAGTGATAGAAAAAGCAAAAAATACTTATCCGGTAATGATATAGACTTTATTCAGCGTGCCTATTCTTTTGCTGAAGAGGCTCATAAAGAGCAGTTTCGTAAATCGGGTGAGCCATACATCATCCATCCTGTTCAAGTAGCGGGAATCTTGGTTGACCTCGAAATGGACCCTTCAACAATTGCTGGGGGTTTTTTACATGATGTAGTTGAAGATACCAATGTATCTCTCAAAGAGATTAGTGAGGCATTTAATGAAGAAGTGGCAATGCTTGTTGACGGGGTTACTAAGTTAGGGAAAATAAAATATAAATCTCAAGAAGAACAACAAGCTGAAAACCACAGAAAAATGTTTGTGGCAATGGCACAGGATATCCGTGTTATATTAATCAAGCTGGCAGACCGTTTGCACAACATGAGAACACTGAAGCATTTGCCTCAAGAAAAACAGCGGAGAATATCAAACGAAACGTTAGAGATTTTTGCTCCTTTAGCTCATCGTCTAGGTATATCCAAGATAAAGTGGGAACTTGAAGACACAGCTCTTCGTTATTTAAATCCACAGCAGTATTATCGAATTGTTAATTTGATGAAAAAGAAGCGTGCTGAGCGTGAACAATATCTGGAAGAAGTCATTGATGAAGTTAAGCAACGTGTTGGGGAGGTCGCGATAAAAGCTGAGATATCTGGTCGACCAAAGCATATCTACAGCATTTATCGGAAAATGGCCCTTCAAAATAAGCAATTTAACGAGATTTATGATTTGCTTGCAGTACGAATAGTGGTAGGCAGTATAAAAGACTGTTATGCTGTTCTGGGAATTATTCATACATGCTGGAAGCCTATGCCTGGTAGATTTAAAGATTATATTGCAATGCCAAAACCAAATATGTATCAATCCCTTCACACAACTGTAATTGGTCCAAAGGGCGATCCGCTTGAGGTTCAAATTAGAACTGTTGAAATGCACCAAATTGCTGAGTTCGGGATTGCGGCGCATTGGGCTTATAAGGAAGGGAAACAGGTTAATCAACAATCTACTTTTGAAGAAAAATTAACCTGGTTCCGTGAAATATTAGAATGGCAAAATGATGCCTCAAATGCTGAGGAATTTATGGAGTCATTAAAGATTGATTTATTCTCTGACATGGTATTTGTATTTACACCAAAAGGTGATGTCATTGAACTTCCATCTGGCTCAGTACCAATTGATTTTGCATACAGAATCCACTCTGAGATAGGGAATAAGACAATTGGCGCTAAAGTAAATGGAAAAATGGTGACATTAGACTATAAGCTAAAAACTGGGGATATTATCGAAATATTAACTTCGAAGCATTCCTATGGTCCTAGTCAAGACTGGATTAAATTAGCGCAAACATCACAAGCCAAAAACAAAATTCGTCAGTTCTTCAAAAAGCAACGTCGTGAAGAAAATGTTGAAAAAGGAAAAGAGCTTGTTGAAAAGGAAATTAAAAACCTTGAATTTGAGGTTAAGGAAATCCTTACACCAGAAAATATCAAGCGTGTTGCCGAAAAGTTTAATTTTTCAAATGAAGAAGATATGTATGCAGCTATTGGCTATAATGGCATTACTGCTGCTCAAATTGCAAACCGTTTGACAGATAAACTGAGAAAGCAACGTGATCTTGAGCAGGATAAAAATTTGACAGATGCTGTGTCAGAAATGAAGCAGGCTAATTCTACAAGAAGACGTGATGCAGGCGTACAGGTATCTGGAATAGATAATTTATTAATTCGTTTATCTAAATGCTGTAATCCAGTACCTGGAGACGAAATTGTTGGGTTTATTACAAAGGGGAGAGGGGTTTCTGTACACCGTGCTGATTGTCCTAATGTCCATACTAGTGATGCTAAACAACGTCTTATTGAAGTAGAATGGGAAAGTAATTTACACGATCGAAAAGAATACAATGTTGAAATTGAAATTTCAGGATTTGATCGACGTGGTTTATTAAATGAAGTCTTACAGGCAGTAAATGAAACGAAAACAAATATTACAGCCGTATCGGGGAAATCAGACCGTAACAAAATGGCTACTATTAACATGGCCATTTCCATTCAAAATGTGAGTCATTTACAAAAAGTAGTAGAACGAATTAAACAAATCCGAGATATTTATTCAGTACGTCGTGTAATGAGTTAAACTGAGTTTTGAAAGGGATTTTACAATGAAGGTTATTGTTCAACGAGCAAAGAACGCAAAGGTTACAGTTAATAATGAAGTAGTAGGGTCAATTGAGAATGGGTTTATGTTATTGGTTGGAATTACGCATTCAGATACAATTGATGATATAAAGTATTTGGCTGATAAGGTTGTGAACCTTCGAGTATTTGAAGATTCGGATGGTAAAATGAATTTATCTCTTCTTGATGTTTCGGGTGATATTCTGTCTGTTTCTCAGTTTACGCTTTATGGAGATTGTCGAAAAGGTAGACGTCCTAACTTTATGGAAGCGGCAAAGCCTGATTTTGCAGAAAAAATGTATCAACTATTTAATCAAGAACTTCGTGAAAAAGGTGTGCGTGTTGAGACAGGTGCCTTTGGAGAAATGATGAATGTACAATTTACTAATGTTGGCCCGGTAACTCTCATTTTAGAAAGTAAATAGAAAAAGACATGTGAGCAGCAACTCACATGTCTTTTTTAATACTAGTTATTTTTAAAATATTGTGCTAACCCATAGTATATGCCATTTGAGACGTTTTCTTGGAAGCTATTCGTATTTACTGTGTATTCTTCTGTTGGATTACTTACAAAGCCTAATTCAAGTAACGCAGAAGGATTTTTATTTTCGCGAATTACTTGGAAGTTTCCAAGTCGGTGTTGTCTATTTTTAAATCCAGTCGCTTTAATCAATTCCGTTTGAATAGTTGATGCTAACGGTATGTCTATATTTTTATAATAATAAGATGTTATGCCACGAGCGCTTCTGTCATAGACACTATCATAATGCAAGCTGATAAATGCGTCTGCATTGCGGTAATGTGAAATACTTACCCTTGAACGTAAGCTTACATAGCTATCACTATTTCTAGTGAGTACGACATTCGCACCTGAAGCGTTTAACTTATCATATACAATTCTAGCTGTTCTAAGTGTTAATTGCTTCTCAAGTGTCCCTGCAACTCCAACAGCACCACTATCATTTCCACCATGTCCAGGATCTAAAACAATTGTTTTGTCCTTTAGATACTGGTTAACACCCGGTTTCTGAACCACTTCAGTAGACCCATCAACCGATACAATCCATCCAGCGATATAACCAATCTTATTACCAGGTAGTGCAATTTTATACCAATCTCCTTCTTTTTCTAGAATAGAGAAGGTATCACCCTCATTCGCTCTTGCTACCACTGAATGATTGGTAGAGGCACCTGAGCGGATGTTTGTCCCATTGTATAGCACCTTAAGGCTAGACTTTTCTGAATTGGTAGATTCAGTTGGTTTGTCTTCCTGAATCTCTAGATACCAACTTGCTACCCAGCCCTTACTACCATTAGATAATATTATCTGACTCCAATTGTTAACTTCCTGCTCGATTGTTACTACATTGTCTTTTTTTAAACTACCAATGATCTTGCCAGACAGTGAACCACTATCTCTTACATTTAAACTCGAAGCGGTTACGATTGCCTTTTTCCCTTTAACTTGGGGATTAGGATTAGTAGGAGCTGGTGTAACAGGTGTAGTTTCAGTTGTTTGTTCCCCAGAAATATTTGAAATAAAATCGCGGCTGACCCAAGCTGTGCCTTCTCCGAATGTGATTTCAAGCCAATTTTCTCTCTCACTAACTATTGTTACCTTTGCTCCATTTAAAAGTTTGCCAACGATTCTTCCTTGTAAGTTTGGTTCTCCTCTTACATTTAGTACAGAAGCAGATACCTTACCAGTCTTTTTTGTAGAACCTGTATTCGGTTTGCCAGCTGCTTGTTTTGAAGTTATGTATTGTGACGAAACCCATCCGATATGCCCATTTAATGAAACCTTTGTCCAACTTTCACTTGATTCGATAAATGTTGCTTCATTCCCTTTATTTAATGATCCGATTACTTGGAAGCTTGTACCTGGACCGCTTCGTAATCTTAATCCATCAACCGTTGAAACTACAATAGATGATGTACCATTATTTGTTGTAGGAGTTTTAGTTGATTCCTCCTTAATTAACCAAGAAGCCACCCAACCAGTCTTCCCTGAGGAAAGTTGAAGTTTTACCCAATCATTCTTTTTTTCAATAATCGTATACTTTTCTCCTTGTTTTACCTGTGCAACTTTAGCATAGGACAACCCAGGGCCCTCTCTTACATTTAATACCGTGGTATTAATGATAGCCGTTTGCTCAGCTCGAGCATTTTGTATGGGCTGAAATGAGAATGAATAAACAAAAAGTACTATAAACGCAAGTACTATCTTTAAAACTTTTTGAAACACGTAGAAGCCTCCCTTGTAGATAAAAACATAGCTTTAATAATAATTCGTTATCTTTTATAAAATTCCTGTTACGTAAAGAAATAAATTCTTAAAAAAGGGAAAGATACGTAATAGAGATTATTGAAAAGGGGCGAACATAATGAGATTTAGTGATAAAAGTAACAATGTACAAAATTCAAAAAACGAGGTATTTGGTGTTGACTTCCATGATTTCATCCAAAAAGAACAAGGATCTACCTATGTAGAATTAGCTTCAGAATTTGGAGTATCTGTTAGAGATGTGCGAAACTTAAAAAGACAATTACATCGTTCATAAAACATTTCCTTGATTAACTATTAGGATTGGTAAAATTCAAGGTTGAAATAAAATTTTTTTATGTTCACCTTGACATTGCAACTTTTCACTCGTATTATAATATAAAATTCTACAAAATAATATAACTTTGAACCAGTGATGGGGAATAGTAAATAAGACTACACATGAATAGAGAGGGAATGACAAAGGCTGAAAGCATTCCTGCATGATGACTTATTGAAAGAACACCTCGTAGGTTTCTCTCTGAAAAAGCATACGCTCTAGTAGGAGTAGGACGTTTCAGGCGTTAACTGATTGAGTGGAGACTTATAATTTTGAGACAAAAAAGAAGCAAGAAGGTCGAGGCAGCAAGTTTTTGAGAAGCGGAATGCACTTTTGGTGCATGAGCATTCGAGAAGGCGAAGCTAACGAAGAGATTCGCAGCTTATTTTTAGTCGAAGTCTTAACTAGGGTGGCACCACGGGATACAAGCTCTCGTCCCTACATTATTGTAGGGATGGGGGCTTTTTTATTTTTTTTGGAACAAATTATCATGAAGACATTGATTAACCGTAGTTCAACTACGGTAAGTGTACTTCTAAAAATGCGATATCTAGAGATACATATCTCTTGTTACATAGAGGAGGAGTAAGTATGGCAGTGAATATTCCTAGAGGAACCCAGGATATTCTACCAGGCGATGTAGAAAAATGGCAGTATATTGAGGAGCAGGCGCGAGATATTTGTAAAAGATTTAACTATAAAGAAATCCGCACACCAATTTTCGAACACACAGAACTATTTTTGCGTAGTGTTGGTGAAACAACTGATATCGTTCAAAAAGAAATGTATACCTTTGAAGACCGTGGCGAGAGAAGTTTAACTCTACGACCAGAAGGCACAGCAGCTGTAGTACGTTCCTATGTTGAAAACAAGATGTTTGGAAATCCATCACAACCAACAAAATTGTATTATACAGGGCCAATGTTCCGGTATGAAAGACCTCAGGCAGGACGCTATCGTCAATTTGTTCAATTTGGAGTAGAAGCTTTAGGCAGTAATGATCCAGCAATTGATGCAGAGGTTATTGCTTTAGCGATGGAAATCTATCAGTCACTAGGCTTAAAAAAGCTGAAGCTTGTTATTAATAGCTTAGGTGACATGGCAAGTAGAATTGCCCACCGTGAAGCACTAGTAGCTCACTTTACACCAAGAATTGATGAGTTTTGTTCTGATTGCAAAGCTAGACTAGAGAAAAATCCAATGCGAATATTGGATTGTAAAAAAGATCGTGACCATGAATTAATGAGTACGGCGCCATCAATTATTGAGTATCTAAATGAGGAATCAGGCGAGTATTTTACTAAAGTCAAATCATATTTAACAGAACTAGGTGTTGATTATGAAGTCGATTCGGGTCTTGTAAGAGGTTTAGATTACTATAATCATACTGCCTTTGAAATTATGAGCAGTGCTGAAGGCTTTGGAGCGATTACTACCTTGTGTGGTGGCGGTCGCTATAACGGACTCGTTGAAGGCCTTGGTGGACCAGAAACGCCAGGAATTGGATTTGCGTTTAGTATTGAAAGACTATTAGCTGCTTTACAAGCAGAGCAGATTGATCTTCCAGTTGAAGCAAAGGTTGATTGTTATGTAGCGACAATCGGAGAAAAGGCTTCAGCGAAATCAGTAGTATTAGTTAATAATCTTCGGAAAGCGGGTTTAACTGCAGAAAAGGATTACTTAAATAAAAAAGTTAAAGCACAGTTCAAAGCAGCTGACCGACTTCAAGCTCAGTTTGTAGCAGTCTTAGGCGATGAAGAACTTGAACAAAACGTGATTAATGTGAAAAACATGGAAACAGGACAACAAGAAGAAATTAATATAGATCAATTTATTTCTTATCTAAAAGAGAAAGTTCACGAGGAGTGATTTAAATGTTTGGGAGAACGTATTACTGTGGTGAGGTTACTGAGCAGGTAATCGGAGAAAAAGTAACATTAAAGGGCTGGGTGCAAAAAAGAAGAGACCTCGGTGGACTTATTTTTATCGATTTAAGAGACAGAACAGGAATTGTGCAAATTGTCTTTAATCCTGATGTCTCTAAGGAAGCTCTTGAGATTGCAGAATCGATTAGAAATGAATTTGTGCTTGATGTTCAAGGTACTGTTGTCGCTCGTGAAGAAGGAACGATTAACAACAATCTTGCAACTGGTAAAATTGAAATAAAAGTTGAAAGTGTAGCGATTTTAAATGCAGCTAAAACACCTCCTTTTACAATTTCTGATCAAACTGATGTTTCGGAGGATGTTCGTTTAAAGTATCGCTATTTAGATTTACGCAGACAGGAAATGTTTGAAACCTTTAAAATGCGACACAATGTAACAAAAGCAATCCGTAATTACTTAGATGGAGAAGGCTTTTTAGATATTGAAACACCTATTTTAACAAAAAGTACTCCAGAAGGTGCTCGTGACTATTTAGTACCCAGCCGTGTGCATCCGGGTGAATTTTATGCATTGCCGCAATCGCCACAAATTTTTAAGCAATTATTAATGGTTGGTGGATTTGACAGGTATTATCAGATTGCTCGCTGCTTTAGAGATGAAGACCTTCGTGCTGACAGACAGCCTGAATTTACACAAATCGATATTGAAACATCGTTTATGAGTCAAGAAGATATCATTTCAATGACTGAGCAAATGATGAAGAAAGTTATGAAAGATGTGAAGGGTCAAGATATCGACCTTCCACTTCCGAGACTTTCTTATGATGAAGCAATGAGTCGTTATGGATCAGATAAACCTGATACTCGTTTTGAGATGGAGTTAGTCGATATTTCAGAGCTTGTAAAGGAAAGTGGATTTAAGGTGTTTAGTAGTGCGGTAGAGACTGGTGGGCAGGTAAAAGCAATCAATGCAAAAGGTGCTGCTGAAAAATACTCTCGTAAGGATATCGACGCACTTACTGAGTTCGTAAATCGTTACGGTGCAAAAGGACTTGCTTGGCTAAAAGTGGAGCAAAACGAACTTAAGGGTCCAATCGCTAAGTTCTTTAGCGCTGAAGAACAAACAGTTCTTCGTACAGTACTAGAAGCAACTGCTGGAGACTTGTTACTATTCGTAGCGGATAAGAAGAATGTTGTTGCTGATGCATTAGGAGCATTACGATCAAAATTAGGAAAAGAGCTAGATCTAATTGATACAGCTAAATTTAATTTCCTTTGGGTAACAGATTGGCCACTATTGGAGTATGGTGAAGAGGAAGGACGTTACTACGCAGCGCACCATCCATTTACAATGCCCGCAAGAGAGGACTTAGAACTATTAGACTCTAATCCTGCTGCAGTAAAAGCACAAGCTTATGATCTAGTATTAAATGGATATGAATTAGGCGGAGGCTCGCTCCGTATTTTTGAAAGAGATATTCAAGAAAAGATGTTTAAGGTTCTTGGATTTACTGAAGAAGAGGCAAGGGAACAATTTGGATTTTTAATGGAGGCATTTGAATACGGAACGCCTCCACATGGTGGTATTGCCTTAGGATTAGATAGACTTGTTATGCTATTAGCTGGCAGATCAAATCTTCGTGATACGATTGCATTCCCTAAGACAGCCAGTGCAAGTGACTTGTTAACCGATGCACCTGGAGAGGTAAGCAAAGCGCAATTAAACGACCTCCATTTGTCACTAAATGTATAAAAATAGCGAACAAAACCCTTTTTGGTCAACTTGTAAATGGCATATTCCTGTGTTATTATTTTGACATAGAGTTAGAAGTCCTGATGTGTTTGTCGTATAACCTATTGTTTTGACCGAACAATAGATTATACGGGAGCCCGGAGTTTTCGATTTGCGTAAATGCCTCGTTGTTTTTTAGGGAGGACTTACAAAGATTGAAACAGGGTACCCACCTGCGGTGAGCGGGTTCAAAACTAAGGCATCGACGGCACGATTGGGACTTCTACTGGGTTTACAAAAATACAAATGACCAAACCTGTATACATTGCGTATACAGGTTTTTTAATGAAAAAAATAATAATTACATAATTTCACATAGAAATACTTGAAATTAAGTTGAGGTATGTTATATTCATAATCGGGAAAAAATAACCAAGGTTACTATGTATAGGTACGAATTTACTTTTATGGAGTTGAAGATATGTTACACCAGTTTTCTCGTAATGAATTAGCTATTGGTAAACAAGGTATTGACATTATGAAAAATAGTACAGTTGCTGTACTTGGAGTCGGTGGGGTAGGCTCGTTTTCTGTAGAAGCACTAGCACGTTCTGGAGTAGGACGTTTAGTATTAGTTGATAAAGATAATATTGATATTACGAATGTAAATCGCCAGCTTCCGGCATTATTATCAACTGTTGGCCGTTCCAAAGTTGATGTAATGAAGGAACGAATCGCAGATATTAATCCTGACTGCGAAGTTATTGCATTAAAAATGTTTTATACAGAAGAAACGTATGAGGAATTCTTCAGTTACGGCTTAGACTATGTAATTGATGCTTCAGATACAATTGTGTATAAAATCCACTTAATGAAAGAATGCTTAAAACGTGAGATTCCTATCATCTCATCCATGGGCGCTGCTAATAAAATGGATCCTACACGCTTTAAGATTGCTGACATATCAAAAACACACACAGACCCAATCGCAAAAGTCATTCGCACAAAGTTACGTAAAGATGGCATACGTAAGGGTATTCCTGTTGTATTCTCAGATGAAAGTCCAATTGTCATTAGAGAGGATATCCGTAAAGAAATCACAGATGAAAATGCAAAAATACGTAAGGCAAAAATGCCACCATCATCAAATGCATTTGTACCATCTGCTGCGGGATTAATCATGGCTAGTCACGTTGTCAGAGAATTACTAAAGGACATTAAGATTAAAAGAGTTAAGGATGAATAGACAATAACATTAAAAAACACACTTATTTCCTTTTGGTGAGGGAATAATGTGTGTTTTGTTATATATAGGGGGAGGATTAAGGATTGAAGATTGCCTACGGATAGAGGGACAAGCATCGCGGGGGCGTTCATGGAAGTCATGAAGGCCCTCGGCGAGAGCGACAGTCCCCGAGGTCACTCATCCAGCCGATGAACGCTTCAGAGAGAGTGACAAGCCCCGTGAGGTCACTCATCCAGTCGATGAAAGCCCACAGCCGAAGCGACAAGCCCAGCGAGGTCACTCATCCGCCAAAACATAGTTGAGAATCCCAAAAATAACGTCAACATAAAAAGAACTGACGCAGTTACATAACCGAGTCAGTCCTACACAACAATTTATTTAGCTACTTGCTCCAAGTTTCCGTTCTTATCCATACGGAATGCTGGAGAATTGCGATCCTCTGCATCCTCAAACATTACCAATCGTCTAGCGCGGTCCATAATTTGTACGAGTGCTTGGTAGTCTTCTTGAATGATAGTCTGTTGGTCGGAAAGCTTTTCGAGTCGCTTTTCAAGTTCCTTCGTTTTTTGGCGTAATGATTCATTTTCACGTTTTAAGCGATTATTTTCATACTCTAATTGACTTGATAATAGATCATCTTTACGTAAGCCTGACAAGAAAGATATGCAATCTTCAAGCGTGATAGATTCTGATGAAACGGTTACCCTAGTTGGTAGTAATTCAGCAGATATTTCTTCAACTACAGTCATTGGTGATTCTTGTATATATGTTCTTTCCTCAATTATTTGAGGAGTTGCAACTGGTGTATTATCTTTGTTCATTCTTTCTAATGCTCTTTTTCTTTCTTTCCGTTGCTTTTTAGCAATTGCGATTGCTTGTTCATAATTATTGCGAACCTCTGCATTCCATCTAAAGCCACAAGCAGCAGACGTGCGATTTAATTTATCTCCTACTTCATCAAAGGCAGCTAATTGTGTACCACCTTCTCGTATGTACCGTAATACGGTTTCCGCCAATAATAAATCATCTTCATGAGACCATGCATCTTGCCTTACTTTCATACTATCAACTCCCTATTAATACTAGATTTCTTCACGAGATTCGGACTGTTTCTTTTAAGATCCCGTGACCCCGGTTCTGCTACTTTTTTTACCAGATGTGTCAATCATCTATATACACTTGCTGTCACCGAGTTTTTCTTTATATCTATCATGACCATGGCAAATTTGTTTTATACATTACTAGTTTGTAAAAACAGGAAAATATCTAGTAAATAAAGATTTCATACTACTTTAGATTTACTTTCTATTTCGTTAGAACTAACAAATCTATAATCCTATATAGTAAAAGTTGGGAACCTTTTTTAAGTTCTTCCGTATATAAAAATAAGCAACGATGCTGAGGTTCTGTTATTGAATCTCAAAATCTGATAGGAGGAAACTTTGTGGAACCAGTTTTACAATTACGAAATGTTAAGAAAGCAATCGGAAAAAAAGAAATCATAAAAGGCATTTCCTTTGATGTTTTTCCAGGTGAGGTATTTGGGTTTCTTGGACCAAATGGCGCAGGTAAAACTACAACGATTCGGATGTTAGTGGGCTTAATGTCGATCACTTCAGGTGAAGTAATTATAAAAGGAACAAGTATAGCCAAGCATTTTGAAGAAGCAGTTCAACATATTGGCGGAATTGTTGAAAACCCTGAAATGTATAAGTTTTTAACAGGACATCAAAATCTGGTTCATTATGCAAGAATGGTAAATGGGGTAACGAAAGAGAGAATACAAGAGGTAATAGAATTAGTAGGCTTAGAAAAGCGTATTAACGATAAAGTAAAAACATATTCTCTTGGGATGAGGCAACGTCTTGGGATAGCGCAGGCGCTGTTACATAATCCATCTATTTTGATCCTAGATGAACCAACAAATGGACTTGACCCTGCTGGAATTAGAGAGGTCCGTGATTATGTTCGTAAACTTGCAAGGGAAGAAGGTCTTGCAGTAATTGTTTCCAGTCATTTACTTTCTGAGATGGAAATGATGTGTGATCGAATTGGTATTATTCAAAATGGTAAGCTAGTTGGCGTGCAAAAAGTTACAGAGTTTATGAATGAAGATCTATTAATGAGGGTTCAATTTCAAGTAGAAGATTCTTCAAGAGTTTTAACAATTCTATCAACCGAATTCCCTGATGTAAGTGTGGCACCAACTGAAAAAGGGATTGAATTGTTTATTGAACAAAATATGATACCTAAGATAAATGCTAGTTTGGTAAAAAATGAGATTAACGTCTATGGTATTGTTCAAGTATCAAAATCATTAGAGGATCGATTCCTTGAGGTAACAGGAGGAAATCAAATTGACTAGTATCATTAAATTAATTCAGAACGAAAATATGAAAATTTACCGTCGTGTCTCAACTTGGGTTATGCTGGGGCTTCTGTTTGTTGTAACAATGGGAATTGCGATTATTGGTAATTTTAATGGTAACGACGAGGTTAATGAAAACTGGAAGCAAGAGCTCCAACAACAGAATGAAATATATAAGCAAGATATAGCAAGTGAAGGAATGCCGGAGATGGTCAAGGATTCCCTCAAAAAGGAACTAGCAATTAATGAGTATCGGGTTGAACATGATATTGCGCCAGATACAACAGACACTGTGTGGAACTTTATGCAAATTACGGCTGAAGTTATCGCGTTAATTACACTGTTTACAATTATAGTTGGAGCTAGTAGTGTAGCATCCGAATTTTCATGGGGAACAATTAAGCTATTACTAATCAGGCCTGTTTCCAGAACGAAAATACTACTATCAAAATATCTAGCTACAATCCTTTTTGCATTAATTTCGCTTATTTTCTTATTTGTTCTATCATATCTGGTTGGCCTTATCTTTTTTGGTACAGGGCAAAATCAGTTGCATCTTGTCTATAAAGACGGAGCAGTTCATGAAGTTCATATGATTGCTCACGTATTAGGGGTATTTGGTCTAAAATCGATTAACTTAGTTATGATGTCTACTTTTGCATTTATGATATCAACTGTCTTCCGCAGTAGTTCTCTAGCAATTGGTCTAGCAATTTTCCTAATGTTTGCAGGTGTCAATGTTACTTCTCTATTAGCAATGAAGTTTGACTGGGCAAAATATATCTTATTCGCTAATACTGATTTATCTTTATATTTAACGGGGTATCCATATGTAGAAGGAATGACGATGACCTTCTCGATTGTAATGTTGATTATTTATTTTGTAATCTTTAACGCGATATCATGGTTTATTTTCAATAAGCGTGATGTCGCTGCATAAGAAAGAAGGGAAGAACAGACAAATGTCTATTACTTCCCTTCTTTTTTTAATTGCTCTAGTCGCTCATAAACTTTTAAGAAATGCTTTTCCTGTCCATTTTGCTTTGGAGAAAAATACTTTCTGTTTTTTAACGCATCTGGAAGGTATTGTTGATTAACCCAACCATTTGGGTAATCATGTGGATACTTATAGTCAATGCCATGTCCCAATTGTTTTGCTCCGCTATAGTGTGCATCACGCAGATGTGCAGGGATTTCTCCAATATTTCCTTTTCGTACATCTTGTATCGCTTGATCTAATGCCTTATATGCGCTATTTGTCTTTGGTGATAAACATTGCTCTACTACGACATTTGCTAATGGTATCCTGGCCTCAGGGAGACCAAGTCGTTCAACTGCTTGGCAAGCTGAGACAGTATGAACAGCCACCTCAGGTGCGGCAATTGAAATATCTTCATAGGCTATCACTGTTAGCCTTCTGCAGATGGAAACAAGATCGCCACCTTCAATAAGTCTGGCTAAGTAGTGTAGTGCTGCATTCACATCACTGCCTCTAATACTTTTTTGAAGACATGAAAGAAGAGAGTAATGTAGATCGCCATCTTTATCATGAGAAAACCCTTTGTTTTGCACACACTCTTGAACTGACTCAATCTCAACACTAATTATTTCATTATTATCTCTCTTCTTAGATGCCATTACGACATCCTCAAGCACATTCATTGCTGAACGGGCGTCACCCTTAGTTGATGAAGAGATGAGATCAATAGCTTCTTCAGAAATCTCAATTTGTAAATGTCCAAGTCCCCGTTCTTTATCTTCGAGTGCACGCTGAATTAATTCTTTTATATCATCTTTAGATAAAGGTCTTAATTCTTTAATTTGACCGCATCTACTACGAATGGCGGGGTTCACATCATGAAACGGGTTTTCAGTTGTTGCGCCAATAAGTGATACTAGTCCTCTTTCGACATGTGGTAAAAGGGTATCCTGTTGAGCTTTGTTAAATCGATGAACCTCATCAATAAAAAGAATTAGTTTACCTTCTGTTTTTGCTACTAATACAGCATCCTCAATATCTTTCTTTCCGGCAGTTGTAGCATTTATTGAAATAAACGGCATATCGATTGTACCAGCAATAGCAGTTGCAATTGACGTTTTTCCAATCCCAGGCTCTCCATAAAGTAAGATGGAGGGAACATGTCCATTTTTAATCATTTTATATAGAGCTGTATCTTTACCTATTATATGCTTTTGTCCAAGTATCTCATCTATATTTCTCGGTCGCATACGGTATGATAATGGTGCTTCAATCATTGATTCAAAAAGCAATAGGTTCTCCTCCCTATATTTCGACGTTCTAAAATAACTTTATCATACGTTTCTACCTGTTAAAATACAAATGAATTGCAATTTATGATATAATGTCGTGAGTTTAATTGAAACTAAGTATATAAAATTCACCTGACTTTTAAGCAACCTATATTTGAGTTAAAGTAGTATTTTTTATGGAAGAGGTTGTTGTTTTAGAAGCTAAATCGTAGGGTATTTACACAACTTGTTTGATTGTTAGAAACGGAGTGAAGAAGGGTGAGAGCACAGTTGAGTTTTAGGCACCACGTGTTGAAGTGGTCAACATATTTTATTGGACTGTTAATAATGTCGTTAGGAATTGTTTTAATTATTAAAGCTGATTTGGGTGCATCACCCTGGGACGTTTTTCATATCGGCTTATATAAGCAGTTAGGATTGACAATTGGTACATGGTCGATAATTGCAGGATTTGTTATTTTATTAGTGTCTTTCCTATTAACAAAGCGTATGCCACAAATAGGTGCATTTTTAAACATGATTTTTGTAGGTGTTTTTATTGATATGTACATGATGATTCCATGGTTTGTAACTCCACCATCATTAACTGGTCAAATTATTATGTTATTGCTGGGAGTCATCATTAATGGTTATGGAATGGGAATCTATATTTCCTCTAATGTAGGTGCTGGTCCACGTGATAGTTTAATGCTTGCGCTGACGGAAATTTCAAAGTGGAAAGTCCAATATATTCGTTCAGGAATTGAGATTATTGTCCTAACGGTAGGCTGGCTTTTAGGCGGTCCTGTCTTTTTGGGAACAATTTTATACAGTGTCGCTATTGGGTATGTGGTGGGCTTTACATTACCACAATGTCAGCATCTATTTGATGGTCTGAAAAGCAGACTACAAAAAACAAGTGAAATCGAATTTAATCATTTTAGTAGTTAGGGAAAAAATATAGGGGTGGAAATGTATGAAAATATCAACTAAAGGTAGATATGGGCTTACAATCATGATTGAACTTGCTAAAAACCATGGAAAAGGTCCAATGTCGCTTAAAAACATTGCCGGGAAACATGATTTGTCAGAGCATTATCTAGAGCAATTAATATCGCCATTGCGTAATGCTGGTTTGGTAAAAAGTATACGTGGAGCATATGGCGGGTACGTATTAGGTGATGAGCCAACAAATATTACAGCAGGGGATATCATCCTTGTTCTTGAAGGACCAATTAGTCCTGTAGAGGTTTTAGAGGATGAAGAACCAGCAAAAAGGGAATTATGGATACGAATCCGTGACGCAGTAAAAGAAGTTTTAGATAATACAACTCTTGACGATCTAGCTAGTCATTCTGATGGAAATGAAGCATATATGTTTTATATTTAAGGAAATCATGCCATAATTAATAATCCAAAAGGTATATTTCCAGGATGTATCAGCGTTTTAGGTAAAAAAACTGAAACGTTGATCTTTTATATTTGAAAAAACTTTTATAAGGAGGGCTGCATAGATGGAAAGAATATATCTAGACCATGCTGCAACGTCGCCAATGCACCCTGATATTGTAGACAGTATGATACCTTATATGACAGAATCGTTCGGTAATCCTTCAAGTATTCATTTTTTCGGTCGTAAAAGTCGTCATGCTATAGACGAAGCCAGACAAACAATTGCTGATAGCATCAAAGCAAAACCAAATGAAATTGTTTTTACAAGTGGTGGTACAGAAGCTGATAATCTTGCAATTAAAGGTACAGCTATTGCCATGCAATCAAAGGGAAAACATATCATTACATCATCCATTGAGCATCATGCCGTATTACATACATGCGAGCATCTTGAAAAACAAGGCTACACGGTGACATACTTGCCAGTGAATGAAAAGGGATTAGTATCTGTGAATGATGTAAAAGCTGCACTTACAGCAGAAACGATACTAGTTACAATCATGTATGCAAACAATGAGGTAGGTACAATTCAGGCAATCGAAGAAATAGGTAATTTGCTTGAGAATCACCAAGCTGTATTTCATACGGATGCTGTTCAAGCATATGGAACTATTAATATTGATGTGAACCAGCTTAAAATTGATTTATTGTCAGTCTCCGCTCATAAAATAAATGGGCCAAAAGGGACAGGCTTTTTATATATGAGAGATGGAATTAAAGTAGGCCAACTTCTTTTTGGGGGAGAACAGGAAAAGAAAAGACGTGCTGGAACAGAGAATGTTGCTGGTATTGTTGGTATGAGAGCAGCTGTAGAGTTAAGTAAAGAAAAAGTCAAAGACCGAACAGATATATACAATGAGATGAAGGATGCTTTTATTGAAGTATTAAAAGCTGAAAATATCTCTTTTGAAGTCAACGGGGATAGAAATGTTTCATTACCTCATATCCTGAATATATACTTTCCTGGAACAAATGTAGAATCGATGCTTGTTAATCTTGATTTAGCTGGAATTGCTGCTTCAAGCGGATCTGCTTGTACAGCTGGTTCCATTGATCCCTCACACGTGTTGGTAGCCATGTTTGGGAAAGAATCAGACCGCATAGCATCATCCATAAGGTTTAGTTTCGGGTTAGGCAATACCGTTGAACAAATCCAAAAGGCAGCAAATGAAACAGCAAAAATAGTGAAACGATTAACACAGATTTAAATTTCAGTTCAGATGGAAGCAGCAACATCTGGATAATTAGATAAGCTAGGGTGGTAAATAGTAAACACTCTGCCAATGTTTTTTAGTAGGAGGTGACTTGTATGAAAGAACCAAAAAATACACGTGTTGTAGTTGGTATGTCAGGAGGCGTGGATTCCTCGGTAGCAGCTTTGTTATTAAAAGAGCAGGGCTATGATGTAATCGGCATCTTTATGAAAAACTGGGATGATATTGATGAAAATGGTGTCTGTACAGCAACTGAGGATTATGAAGATGTCATTCGAGTATGCAACCAAATTGGAATACCATACTATGCCGTGAATTTTGAGAAACAGTACTGGGATAAGGTATTTACTTATTTTTTAGATGAATATAAGGCTGGAAGAACACCGAATCCTGATGTAATGTGTAATAAAGAAATTAAATTCAAAGCATTTTTAGATCATGCGTTAACACTTGGTGCAGATTATTTAGCTACAGGTCATTATGCACAAGTAGAATATCGTGATGGCGAATATAAAATGCTTCGAGGTATTGATGAAAATAAAGACCAAACGTATTTCCTTAACCAACTTACACAAGATCAGCTTTCTCGTGTAATGTTTCCAATCGGAAATATTGAAAAATCAAAGGTACGTGAGCTTGCTAAAGAGGCAAACCTGGCTACTGCAACAAAGAAGGACAGCACAGGAATATGCTTTATTGGAGAACGTAATTTTAAAGAATTCCTAGGTAATTATCTACCTGCACAACCTGGAAACATGGAAACTTTTTCTGGAGAAGTTAAAGGTAAACATGATGGTCTAATGTATTATACAATTGGACAGCGTCATGGCCTTGGAATTGGTGGAAGCGGCGAACCGTGGTTCGTAGTGGGTAAGAATCTTGAGAAAAATATCTTATACGTTGATCAAGGCTTCCATAACGACCTTTTATATTCTGATTCTATTTTGGCTACCAATATTAGCTGGGTATCAGATAATAAGCCAGAAACTGATTTTACATGCACTGCGAAATTCCGTTATCGCCAACAAGATAACAAAGTTACAGTTCAAAAGGTCGATGATAATACGGTAAGAGTTGTATTTGATGAACCAATTCGTGCAGTAACACCTGGACAAGCTGTTGTTTTCTACAATGGAGATGAATGTTTAGGTGGAGCTACAATTGACCATGTATTTAAAAACGGTGAAAGACTAACCTACGTAGGATAACAGAACCTCAACTCTATATATAGGGTTGAGGTTTTACTATGTTATAATATGAAATGCGGAAAAAGATAGGCATCGATTAAATTTGTCTAAACTACTACTAACTGTAATTTAAATTGGAGTTGAAATAAATGGATTTAAACAAACAAGGTATTGAATATATGCAACAAGGAAAATACGAAGAAGCAGCAAAATGCTTTTCAGATGCTATTGAGCAGAATCCAAATGAAGCAATTTACTATACGAATTTTGGGAATTTGTTAGCTGCTGTCGGTGACGCGGAGAGGGCAATTGCCTTTTTTAATAAAGCAATTGAGTTAGATTCGAATATGGGAACAGCTTACTATGGAATTGGCAGCATCCTTTATAATAATGATGATTTCATCAAGGCTAAGGATATGTTTGAAAAGGCAATACAGACAGGCGTGGACAATAGCGATACATATTTTATGTTAGGAATGACTATTAGCCAGTTAGGTCAACCAAAATTAGCTCTTCCTTACTTAAAGCGTGCTGTAGAACTTAATGATAATGATACTGATGCTCTATTTCAATATGGTCTTTGCCTCGCTGGGGAGTCAGTAATTGATGAAGCAATCGAAACATTTCAGCGTGTAGTTGAATTGAATCCAACACATTCAGATGCTTACTATAATTTAGGAGTAGCATATGCCGGTTATAAAAGTGATTTAGAAAAAGCTCTAGAGATGTTTGAAAAAGCGATAGAAATTCAACCAGATCATGTGCTGGCAGCAAACGGAAAGAACATCGTTACTCAGGCACTGAATGAAAATTAATACGCTGATACTAGTGTCTTAAAAAAACTAAACTTTTAACATAAGATTGGAGGGAAATAACATCATGGAGCAACAGGAATCATTGGATTTATTTAAAGAGCAGCAGAAATTTATGAAAGGTACCCACCTTGTTACTATTTTTCATAATGAGCAAAATTTATATTCTGTTGTACGTATTCGCCTAGAAGAAACAAATGAGGAGTATACAGAAAAAGAGGCGGTTGTGACTGGCTATTTCCCTCGTATACATGAAAATGAAACATACATATTTTTCGGTAGGTTAAAGGAACACCCGAAATTCGGCTTACAATTTCATGTTGAACATTTTCGTAAGGAAGTGCCTCATTCAAAACAAGGAATCATTCAGTATTTATCAAGCGATATTTTTAAAGGGATTGGTAAGAAAACGGCCGAGAAAATTGTTGAAACTCTTGGGGAAGGTGCCATTTCAAAAATTATTGCTAATCCTTCGATACTTAAGGAGGTAGATAAACTTCCTGAGGAAAAAGCGAAGGAAATATATGAGAAGCTTCAAGAACACCAAGGTCTTGAGCAAATAATGATTGCTCTTTCTCAGTATGGTTTTGGGCCGCAGCTATCTATGAAGATCTATCAGGTTTATAAGGACCATACCTTAGATATTATCCAAAATAGCCCTTATAAGCTCGTTGAGGATATTGAAGGAATTGGTTTTGGTAGAGCTGACGAGCTCGGTAAACAGTTAGGTTTATCAGGTAATCATCCAGACCGAATTAAAGCAGGTTGTTTATACATAATTGAACAGGATTCCTTACAAGAAGGACATGTATATTTATATGCAAAAGACTTAATTGTTACAGTTCAGGAATTATTGGAGGAAAATAGTCCTAATGATGTAATTGCTACAGACATTTCTCAGGAAATGATTCATTTAACTGAAGAAGGTAAGCTTATTATTGAAGGAGAAAAGGTTTATTTACCCTCTCTTTATTATTCTGAAAAAGGTTTAATTACAAACATTAAGCGTGTAATGGATCAGACCGAATATGAGGATATTTTTCCAGAATCGGAGTTTTTATTAGCATTGGGTGAGTTAGAGGAAAGATTACATGTTCAATATGCAAATTCGCAAAAAGATGCTATACAAAAAGCGCTTATGTCACCGATGCTTCTCTTAACTGGTGGACCAGGAACTGGTAAAACAACTGTTATTAAAGGGATTGTCGAGCTCTATGGGGAACTCCATGGCTGTTCCTTAGATCCAAAGGATTATAATTCAGAAAACCCTTTTCCAATTGTATTGGTTGCTCCTACAGGGAGGGCTGCAAAGCGAATTACAGAATCTACAGGACTCCCAGCAGTAACCATTCATCGTTTATTGGGGTGGAATGGCGTTGAAGGTTTCAACCATGATGAAGATAATCCGATAAGCGGGAAACTTTTAATTGTTGATGAAGTTTCAATGGTGGATATTTGGCTAGCAAATCAGTTGTTTAAATCACTTCCAGAGCATGTTCAAGTTATTTTGGTTGGAGACGAAGACCAACTGCCTTCAGTAGGTCCAGGTCAGGTACTAAAGGATTTATTGGCTTCTGAGGTACTCCCAACGGTTAGGTTAACGGATATATACCGACAATCAGAAGGTTCGTCCATCATTGAACTTGCACATGACATAAAAAAAGGGTCGCTTCCACCGGACCTCTCAGCTCCCAAAAGTGATCGGTCATTTATTAAATGTAACCAATCACAGGTTCTTGAGGTAGTAAAACAAGTATCAGAAAATGCAAAAAGGAAAGGATTCTCTGTAAAAGACATTCAGGTATTAGCCCCCATGTACCGGGGCTCAGCAGGTATCGATAGCTTGAATGTTATGCTTCAAGAGTTATTTAATCCACCTGTGCATGGAAAACGTGAGCTTTTATATGGTGATGTTATTTTCAGACGTGGAGATAAAGTCTTACAGCTAGTCAACCAACCTGAGAATAATGTCTTTAACGGTGATATAGGAGAGATCGTTTCAATATTTTTCGCAAAAGAA
Source organism: Ferdinandcohnia jepli (assembly GCF_047246645.1). Lineage (NCBI taxonomy): Bacteria > Bacillati > Bacillota > Bacilli > Caryophanales > Bacillaceae > Ferdinandcohnia > Ferdinandcohnia jepli. Next base: position 220,565 of record NZ_JBFOKR010000002.1, on the reverse strand, counting down.
AATACGGAAAAACAAGATATGGTGGTCGTTTCATTTGAAGGAAATGAAGTGACGTATACAAAACAAGATCTGAATCAAATTACACATGCATATTGCTGTTCAATTCATAAATCTCAAGGTAGTGAATTTCCAATTGTTATTTTACCTGTTGTAAAAAGCTACTATAGAATGCTTCGTAGAAACCTCATTTATACAGCTATTACGAGGAGCAAGAATTTCCTAATCCTATGTGGAGAAGAAGATGCGCTACGACAAGGTGTTCAGAGAGGTAATGATTCAAAACGCCAAACAACTCTATGTGACAAGTTAAAAGTTGAATTTGGTTTACAAGAAAAATCTGAACCACAACCTATAAAGAACCAACAAGTAATAAAAAAACCTGCACTGGAAGAAATAAACTACTACGATCTTTTATTTGAAACTGATCCTAATATTGGAATGGAAAACGTTACACCGTATGACTTTATGGAGGAAAGTAAATTATAAGTAGTGTTCGGAGAGGTGGAGATATCTTTGCGGACATTTACACTACTCAAGGACTTACCTGTTTATGATGAAAAAGCTGGTAAAGTGCTAGGCAAAGTTTCAGATATATGCATAACATCTGATGGTAAGGTTAGTGCGTTAATAATGAAAGGTATGGGACTTTTTGAGAGAGATCGATTAGTTCCAATTGAATGCATATCCTCATTTGGTGATGATGGGGTTATGGTTTCAAATCGAGAACAGCTTCAGCGTCTCGATAATGAGGCTGAAATTCCAACTTACTTTTTACACTCTCATCATGGATTATTTAGAAAACCAATGTTATCTTCTGAAGGTGAAAAATTAGGCCTGTTAGAAGATGTATATTTTACCGAGGAATTGGGCACTATTATAGGGTATGAAGTAACGGATGGCTTCTTTGCAGATATAACGGAAGGAAAAAAGGTTGTTAAATCAACCCAGCCGTTAACAATAGGGGAAGATGTCATCGTCGTTGATGTTTAAAGCCTCTGACGATTGCCACGGATTATCAAGAAAAATAGAACAATCCTGATAAAAGATCTGGGCACAGAAAAACGCAAAGGCAAAACTGATAAGAATCCATGATGTGAGGTGTACACCTGTGAAGTGCCCAAATTGTAAAAGCAAGGATATCGGTAAAATTGGTGTGAACCAGTATTATTGCTGGGGTTGTTTTATTGAGCTATCGGTAACAAAAGGACAAATATTCACGCATCAGGTAGAGGAAGATGGCACGCTCAGTTCGTTAGATGATCTTTTTGCTGAAGATGACAGGCGAATCAGTATGTAATCCTAATCGAGGGGTGAAGTTCACTATGAATCGAGCAATGACTTCTCTAATTTCAATGGGTTTAGGTGCAGCAGCGTACGGTATGATGCAAAAAACAAATGTAATGTCTGGACGTAATATGAAAAAAATGCGTAAGCGAATTACAAAGGCAATATTTTAAAGGAAAACCCCACTTTTGTGGGGTTTTTTGAGTTGAAGAAAGTGAATACACAAAAGCATAACATAACAATTACTAACTGATAATGACTGTCAATGCCTTGTAGCTGCCGGTGACATCATAGGTGTTAATCCACTATTTTTTATACAAATTCATACATATTAGGCATTTCTGTATAAAACATACTGTACTCCTAACAATAAAATAAGGGGGTGTGAGAATGAAGGAATTTCAGCTTAAGTGGATATTGCGATTTTCTTTGGTGTTACTAATTTTTCTGACACTATATGTCTTTTTAAAGCTTGGAACTATATGGTTACCAATTCTGACAATAGTAAAAACATTTTTAATTCCTTTCGTAATTTCTATTTTTATTACCTACCTATTGCATCCGCTTATTGAAAAGATCCATCATAGAGGCATTCCTCGCTCGATTGCCATATTACTCATTTATTTATTGTTTTTTGGCGGATTAGGTTTTGGGCTTTATAAAGGAATCCCAGTAATAATTGAACAACTTAAAGATTTAGCAGAGAGCTTTCCTCAATTTTATGAAACTTATCAAAATTGGTTAACTGAGTTTGAATCACGTACTTCAAATTTACCAGCTTTCATGCATGGTCAATTAGATGAACTATTCTACTCAGTGGAAAGCTATGTTGACTCATTATTAGCAAAGACACTTTTAATAGTAAAAGCTTTTGTTAATTCAATCTTTTTATTTGCCATTATTCCGTTTATCGTGTTTTATATGTTAAAAGACTATGACCAAATGGTTAAAGCTATATGGTATATAACACCCAGGAAACTTCGGAAGGCGGGTCAATTATTTCTAAAAGATGTCGATGAATCACTTGGAAACTATATTAGAGGGCAATTACTAGTAGGATTGTTAATAGGGACTATTGCAACAATTGCATTTTGGATTTGTGGTATGCCGTATCCCTTACTTTTAGGAAGTATTGTAGGTGTAACTAATATCATACCGTATTTCGGACCTATTATTGGCGCTATCCCAGCTGCAATTATAGCAGCAACTGTCTCAGTAAATATGCTTTTAATCGTGGTAATTATTATATTTATCCTTCAATTCACAGAAGGGAATTTATTATCCCCTTTAATTGTAGGGAAGAGTCTTCATATGCATCCAATTGTTATTATTGCTGCTTTACTCTTAGGAGGAGAAGTGGGAGGAGTAATTGGGCTTATAACAGCTGTGCCTATTGTAGCAATTCTTAAAGTCTTTATTATCCATGCAAAACAGCATTTTACGCCAACTTAATTAGTGTTTAAGCCCATATTTCATCAAGCTTTTCTTGTAGCATTGACAAACATTTTTGACTTGAATATAATTGATTAGAAAACTCGGCGATTGCCGAGCCTTTAGGCGACAGCAGAGCCGTAGTTGTACTTATGCAGATTAGAAAGAATTTTATTATTTCCTATCTGCCAAGAAATGAAAAAAGAATGTGTGACTAGTGCAATCCCTGGAAAGTTAATATTAACTTTTTTAAATTAATGTCACTCAATTACATAGTAAAAACAATGAAGGAACCAGTAAGTTACAGACCATCAATCAGAGAGGAATTTCCAAGGCTGAAAGAAATTCTAGGTGAAGGGTAACTGAACGCTAATCCTGAGTGTAGGCAAATCCTACCGGTGCATACCGTTATCATTTACGAAGGTGATGAACAATTAGCTTTGTTGATTTGGGATTCGTTCCCCAATGAATAAAGTTAAGCAAATACGCAAAGGCGTTATTTATTTGTTCATAATCAGGGTGGTACCGCGAGATACTCTCGTCCCTGTTACAGGGATTAGAGTATTTTTTTATGCCTAAAATGGATATTAAATAGGGAGGTATATTCATGAAACAATTAACATCTGCACAAGTAAGACAAATGTTTTTAGACTTTTTTAAGGAGAAAGGGCATGCGGTTGAGCCAAGTGCTTCACTCGTTCCACACGAGGATCCATCACTACTGTGGATCAATAGTGGTGTAGCAACATTAAAAAAGTACTTTGATGGACGTGTAATACCAGCTAACCCAAGAATCTGTAATGCACAAAAGTCTATTCGTACGAATGATATTGAAAATGTGGGTAAGACAGCTCGTCATCATACGTTCTTTGAAATGCTAGGGAACTTTTCAATTGGTGACTATTTCAAAGAAGAATCTATTCTATGGGCATGGGAATTCTTAACTAGTAAAGACTGGATTGGGTTCGATCCTGAATTACTTTCTGTTACCATTCATCCAGAGGACGATGAAGCATTCGAACTTTGGAATAAAAAAGTGGGTATTCCAGAAGAACGTATCATAAGACTAGAAGGTAACTTCTGGGATATCGGTGAAGGTCCAAGTGGTCCTAATACTGAAATTTTCTATGATCGTGGCGAAGAATTTGGGAATGATCCGAACGATCCTGAGCTATATCCAGGTGGAGAAAATGAGCGTTACCTTGAAATTTGGAACTTGGTTTTCTCGCAATTTAACCATAATCCTGATGGAACTTATACTCCACTTCCTAAAAAGAATATTGATACAGGTATGGGCCTTGAAAGAATGGTATCTGTCATTCAAAACGTCCCAACTAACTTTGATACAGATTTATTTATGCCGATTATTGAAGCAACTGAGTCCATTTCTGGTGCAAAATATGGTCAAGATAAAGAAAAAGATGTTGCTTTTAAAGTAATTGCGGACCACATTAGAACGGTTACTTTTGCAGTTGGTGATGGCGCATTACCTTCTAATGAAGGAAGAGGATATGTGTTAAGACGATTATTAAGAAGAGCAGTTCGTTATGCAAAGCAAATCTCCATAAACAGACCTTTCATGTACGAATTAGTACCAGTTGTTGGAGAAATTATGGTAGATTTCTATCCAGAAGTGAAAAGTAAAACTGACTTCATTCAAAAGGTAATTAAAACAGAAGAAGAGCGTTTCCATGAAACATTACATGATGGATTAGCTATTTTATCTACTGTTATCCAAAAGGAAAAAGAAAAAGGCAATGATACAATCTCTGGTCAAGATGTTTTCAGATTATATGATACCTACGGTTTCCCTGTTGAACTTACAGAGGAGTATGCAGAAGAGGAAGGCATGAAAATTGACCATGAAGGCTTTGAGCGCGAAATGGAGAACCAGCGTGAAAGAGCTAGATCAGCACGACAAGATGTGGATTCCATGCAAGTGCAAAGTGGTGTACTTGGCGAGATTATAGTAGAGAGTGAATTTATTGGGTATGACCAGCTTGAAGCAAGCTCAACGATTCTTGCAATTGTAAAGAACGGTGAACTGGTTGACACTGTTAGTCAAGGAGAAGAAGTTCAGGTAATCCTTGATAAGACACCTTTTTATGCTGAAAGTGGTGGTCAAGTAGCTGATGAAGGAACCATGAAAAATGAATCTTCAACTATTCAAGTAAAGGATGTTCAAAAAGCACCAAATGGACAAAACCTTCATAGAGTTGTCGTTGAAAAGGGTAGTATCTCTAAAGGAGACCAATTCAATGTAACAATTAATAAAGAAAACCGAAGTGGAGTAATAAAAAACCATACTGCAACTCATTTATTACACCAGGCATTAAAGGATGTATTAGGCGAACATGTTAACCAGGCCGGGTCACTCGTAACGGCTAATCGCCTGCGTTTTGACTTCTCTCATTTTGGTCAAATCAAACAAGAAGAGCTCGATCAAATTGAATCAATTGTTAACGAAAAGATATGGAGCAGTATTCCGGTAGAAATTAACTATAAATCTTTAAACGAAGCTAAAGCAATGGGAGCAATGGCTTTATTCGGTGAAAAATATGGTGAAATTGTTCGAGTTGTTCAGGTTGGTGACTACAGTCTAGAACTTTGTGGAGGCTGCCATGTACCGAATACATCAACAATTGGACTATTTAAGATCATTTCTGAATCAGGTATTGGGGCTGGTACTCGCCGTATTGAGGCAGTTACTGGTAAAGCTGCATACCATGTGATTAACGACCAAGTGAAATTATTGCAAGAAGCAGCAGGGGTACTCAAAACGAAGCCTGCAGAGGTACCGAACCGTATTGAAGCACTACTTGGAGAAATTCGTACGCTTGGTCGCGAAAACGAGTCATTATCTGCAAAACTAGGGAATATTGAAGCAGGCAGTTTAGTGGATAAAGCTAAGGAAATTAACGGAACAACCGTATTGTATAGCAAGGTAAATGCACAAGATATGAACAATTTAAGGGCTATGGTTGATGACTTAAAACAAAAGCTGGGCTCTGCTGTAATCGTACTTGGATCTGTAAATGATGATAAGGTTAATATAACTGCTGGTGTTACAAAGGATTTAATTGATAAAGGCTTCCATGCTGGAAAGCTTATTAAAGAGGTTGCAACTCGTTGTGGCGGTGGCGGCGGTGGTCGTCCAGATATGGCACAAGCTGGAGGTAAAAATCCAGAGCAGTTAGAAGAAGCACTCCGTTTTGTAGAAGAGTGGGTACAATCAATATAAGAAAACGTAAGCGTGTAGGTCAACTTCAACTGGTTATTGTGGTAGCATACTAATTAAGCCAAAGTAATCAAGTTGACTAAACTACACGGTTGTTGGTGAATAATGTAAGGATTAAGTCCTATAAAGTGAATCCTTACTATTGTACATTTTATAAATAGTTTATATTTCGTTGTGATTGGTGTACAATGAATGGTAAGATTTACATGCACAGATTCATACAACAGAATCTGAGAGTGAGGTGCAATAACTTTGAGCTCATTTGATAAAACAATGAAATTTAATTTTCCTGAAGAACCAGTTGAAACAAATGTGAATGAAGTATTATTTACAGTCTATGATGCTCTTCAAGAAAAAGGATATAATCCAATTAACCAAATTGTTGGGTATTTATTATCTGGTGACCCTGCATACATTCCTCGTCATAGAGACGCAAGGAATATTATCCGCAAGCTTGAACGAGATGAAATAATCGAGGAGTTAGTGAAATCGTATTTAAAGATCCATCGTGAGGGGTAAACTAAATGAGGGTTCTTGGATTAGACGTCGGTTCTAAAACAATCGGTGTAGCTGTCTCCGATGAAATGGGCTGGACAGCTCAAGGAATCGAAACAATTAAAATTAATGAAGAGCGACAGCAGTTTGGGCTAGATCGGCTTGGTGAACTAATTGCTCAGTTCGAAGTTGACTCAGTAGTTATTGGTCTTCCAAAGAATATGAATGGTACAATTGGACCAAGAGGTGAGGCTAGCCAATACTTCGCTCAAATGGTTACAGAGAGATTCGGATTGCCTGTTGTTTTATGGGACGAGCGTCTATCAACTGTAGCAGCAGAAAGAGTACTTTTATCAGCTGATGTTAGTCGCAAAAAAAGAAAACAGGTTATCGATAAGATGGCTGCAGTCATGATTCTCCAAGGATATTTAGATAGTAAAAACTAAAGAGGTGTAATGAATGGAACATGGTGAAAAGCAAATAACAGTAGTTGATGAGCAAGGAAATGAACAACTTTGTGAAGTATTATTCACGTTTGAATCTGAAGAGTTTGGTAAGTCATATGTGTTATATTACCCATTAGGAAGCGATGAAAACGATGATGAAGAAATCGAGATTCATGCTTCAAGCTTCAATCCTTCAGAAGACGGAGAAGACGGTGAACTTCAACCAATCGAAACAGAAGAAGAATGGGATTTAATCGAAGAAATGCTTAACACTTTCTTAGATGAAGAGGAAGAAGAATAAGATTCTAGATTATTAGGGACTAATTGGTTGTCTATTGTAGATAATTGATTAGTCCTTTTTTGTGTTTGTGAAAGCTTTGAGCGTGTTGAGGACATGATAATAAAAAAAGAGTGAGGCGTATACCGCAAGGCGGTGATGCAAAATAACAAAGTACAAAGTAGTCAAAACATTTATAGGTACACATCAATTTACTCAAAATTATTAAACAAGGCAAAATCCAGCAAAAAAAATAGTGAATTCTTCCTATAATTGACGAAATTGATAAAAAAATGTAGTATAATATTTCGAGTGAGGGGAGGATTTAAAATTACATGTCAGATAAAGAATCTAACCAGAAATTGTATAAAGAAAAACTTCTAGAACGACATAGAGAGGCAAAAATGATACGTAAAATAGTGTTAGTCGCATTTATCATAATTTTATTAGCTATTTCCGGAGTCGTTGGTGGAGGTTATTTATATATTAAATCAGCTTTAGAGCCAGTAGACTCAACAAGCAATGAAAAGGTTGAGGTTACTATTCCGATTGGCTCATCACCAACAGCGATTGCAAGAATTTTAGAAGAAAACGGTATTGTTAAAAATGCTAAAGTATTTCGTTATTATACTAAATTTAAAAATGAATCTGGTTTTCAGGCGGGAGATTATACTTTCACTCCTTCCATGACGTTTGATGAAATAATAACAAGCTTAAAGTCAGGTATATTAATGGGTGAGGCAGCATTTAAATTAACTATTCCAGAAGGAAAGCAATTAGAACAAATTGCTATTATTATTGCTGAGAAAACTGGTCATACATCGGAAGATATTATGAAGAAGGTAGATGACCCCGCTTATATCGAAACCTTGATGGGCAAATATCCAGGTATTTTAACAACTGAGATTCTTCATGAAGATATAAAACATCCGCTTGAAGGCTATCTTTTCCCAGCTACTTATCCATTCTATGAGGAAAAGCCGTCTATCGAATTAATTGTCGAAACAATGCTTTCACAAACAGAGAAAATTCTAGCAAAATACCAAGGTGTAATGGATGAAAATGAAATTATTAATACACCTCATAAACTATTAACGATGGCATCATTAATTGAAGAAGAAGCAACGGCTCAGACAGATCGTGAGCTAATCTCGAGTGTTTTTTATAACCGACTTAAGATTGATATGCCATTACAAACCGATCCAACCGTTTTATATGCACTTGGAGAACATCAAGATCGAGTACTATATGAAGACCTAGAGGTTAACCATCCTTTCAATACTTATAAGATTAAAGGGTTAACACCTGGACCGATTGCGAATGCTGGTGAAGTTTCAATATCTGCAGCCCTCAATCCAACTGAGACTAATTATCTGTATTTCCTTGCAACTCCTGAAGGCGAAGTGCTTTATTCTGAAACGTTGGATGAGCATAATGTGAAGAAGGCAGAGCATATTACAAATCAAGACTAGTACGCAGGTATGTTTGTGATAGAAAATGTAAATCATTTTACAGTAAGGGGACCTAATTTTACTATTAGCGTTCCCTTATTCTTTATGGTAAAATATATCGAGTTGGAAACTGAAAATCTTTTAGAAAATTGTCGGATTGAACAATTTCTTTTAACAAACTAACAACCAAAATTTCCTACACTTACATTACCACCATACTGAATGGAGGTTTTTTTCTTGTTATCAGACAAGCTTACAGAATACCTAGAAGCCCTTATACCAGCGAGGGAACAAAAGATAGTAGAAATAGAACAGTACGCAATAGAAAACAATATACCTATAATGGAGCTTGTTGGAATCGATACCATGCTTCAAATTTTGCGAATTGCGCAGCCTAAAAGAATTCTAGAGATAGGTACAGCCATTGGATATTCTGCTATCCGTATGGCGAAAGCACTACCTGATGCTAAAATAGTAACGATTGAACGCGATCAGGAACGGTTTGAAAAAGCGATTCAATACATTAATGAAACTGGAACTAATTCACAGATTGAAGTGATCTTTGGGGATGCACTTGAGGTTGCAGATATAGTAAAAGCCAAAGGTATTTATGACTGCATTTTTATTGATGCTGCAAAAGGTCAGTATCGACATTTTTTTGACATTTATGAAAAAGCACTTTCAAACAGTGGTTTAATTGTAACAGATAATGTATTGTTTAAAGGTCTCGTTGCAGAGGATCAAATTGAAAGTAAACGGACTCGCAGCTTAGTTTCAAAAATTAAAATGTATAACGAGTGGCTGATGTCTCATCCTGATTATCAAACAACGATACTGCCAGTTGGCGATGGTATAGCAATTAGTAAACAAAGAGGTGTTTAAGTTGAAAAAACCAGAACTTCTAGTAACTCCTACCCGTGTAGAAGATATAGAACCTTTAATTAAAGCAGGTGCTACAGCATTTGTTATTGGAGAGCAAAGATTTGGCCTACGTCTTGCTGGAGAATTCACGAGAGAAGATATTAAAAAGTCAGTAGAAATTGCTCACCAAAGTGGTGCTAAAATCTATGTAGCTATGAATGCGTTATTTCATAACGAAAAAATAGAGGATCTATCGGATTATGTAGCATTTTTAAAAGACCATGATGTAGATGCTATTATTTTTGGTGATCCTGCCGTCCTTATGACAGTTCGTGAAGTTGCACCTTCCATGAAGCTTCATTGGAATACAGAAACCACAGCAACAAATTGGTATACATGTAATTATTGGGGTCGTAAAGGTGCAAAGCGGGCTGTGTTAGCTCGAGAATTAAATATGGATGCGATTGTTGAAATAAAAGAAAATGCGGAAGTTGAAATCGAAGTACAAGTGCATGGTATGACTGCTATGTTTCAGTCAAAGCGGTCACTAATTGGTAACTATTTTGAATATCAGGGCAAGGTAATGGAAATTGAAAATCGCAAGATAGAAAAAGATATGTTCTTGTTTGATAAGGAACGAAACAACAAATACCCAATATTTGAAGATGAAAATGGAACTCATATTATGAGTCCAAACGATATTTGTATTGTCGATGAGCTAGAGGAAATGATTGATGCAGGGATTGATAGTTTTAAAATTGACGGTGTTTTAAAATCCCCAGAATATATGATTGAAGTTACTAAGATATATCGAAAAGCAATTGATTTGTGTGTTGAAAATCGTGGGGAATATGAAGATATCAAGGATGAGTTATTAGAGCAGCTTGAAGAACTACAACCAGTAAACCGATCACTAGACACTGGATTCTTCTTCAAGGAAACTGTTTATTAGTAATAAGAGGAGGATACGATGATGACATCAGCGGTTGTAAGAGAACCAATTTCTAAAATTATCGATGGTAAGCGTGTAATTGTAAAAAAACCAGAATTACTCGCACCGGCTGGGAACTTAGAAAAACTAAAAATTGCTGTACATTATGGTGCAGATGCGGTATTTATCGGTGGTCAGGAATACGGCTTGCGTTCAAACGCTGACAACTTTACGCATGAGGAAATGGCAGAAGGTGTTGAATTTGCAAACAAATATGGTGCGAAAATTTATGTAACCACCAATATATTTGCTCATAATGAAAACATGGACGGCTTAGATGAATATTTAATAGAGTTAGAAAAAGCAGGTGTAACAGGGATTATTGTTGCTGACCCATTGATTATCGAAACTTGTAAAAGAGTAGCTCCTAAGCTAGAAGTTCACCTAAGTACTCAGCAATCACTCTCAAATTGGAAAGCAGTCCAGTTTTGGAAAGAAGAAGGTCTTGAACGTGTTGTTTTGGCCCGTGAAACTAGCGCTGAAGAAATTCAAGAAATGAAAGAAAAAGTGGATATTGAGATTGAAACATTTATTCATGGGGCAATGTGTATAGCTTATTCTGGAAGATGTACACTAAGTAATCATATGACCGCACGTGATTCAAACCGTGGTGGCTGCTGCCAGTCATGCAGATGGGATTATGATCTATTCCAATTAGATGAAAAAAACAATGAAATTGCATTGTTTGATGATGAAGATTCACCTTTCGCAATGAGCCCAAAAGATTTGAAACTCATTGAATCCATCCCTAGAATGATAGAAATTGGAATCGATAGCCTGAAAATCGAAGGTAGAATGAAATCAATTCACTATATCGCTACTGTTGTAAGTGTATATCGAAAAGTAATTGATGCTTACTGTGCAGACCCAGATAATTTTGTAATTAAAAATGAATGGCTTGAAGAACTCGATAAATGTGCAAATCGTGATACTGCTCCAGCTTTCTTTGAAGGTGTGCCAGGGGTTAACGAACAAATGTTCGGTACACATAGTAAAAAAACAACTTATGATTTTGCTGGACTAGTGTTAGACTATGATAGTGAATCAGGAATTGTAACTCTACAACAGCGTAATTTCTTCAAAAAGGGAGACCAAGTAGAATTCTTTGGTCCAGAAATTGAAAACTTTACACAAACAATAGATATTATTTGGGATGAGGACGGTCAAGAAATAGAGGCAGCAAGGCATCCGCTCCAAATTGTATCATTCAAAGTGGATAAGCCTGTTTATGCAAACAACATGATGCGAAAGGGGAACTAAAATGAGCAAGAAGCCAATTGTAATTGGCATTGCTGGAGGGTCAGGGTCTGGTAAGACAAGCGTTTCAAAAGCGATTTACGAACATTTTAAAGGCCATTCCATTCTAATGCTTGAGCAAGACTCATATTACAAAGATCAAAGTCATATGCCTTTTGAAGAAAGGTTAAACACAAACTACGACCATCCATTAGCATTTGACAATGATTTGTTAATTGAACACATTGAAGATCTTCTTGATTATCAATGTATAAGTAAACCAGTTTATGACTATAAATTTCATACAAGGTCTTCTGATGTAGTTCAGGTTGATCCAAAGGACGTTATTATTTTAGAAGGTATTCTAGTTTTAGAGGATGAACGACTTCGCGACTTAATGGACATAAAGCTTTACGTTGATACAGATGCAGATATTCGTATCATTCGTAGAATGCTACGAGATATTAAGGACAGAGGACGTACCTTAGAATCAGTAATTGAACAATATGAAACGGTTGTAAGGCCAATGCATAACCAATTCATTGAACCAACTAAGCGATATGCTGATATTATCATACCTGAAGGCGGACAAAATCACGTTGCAATTGACTTAATGGTTACTAAGATACAAACAATTCTTGAACAAAATGTAATTTTGTAATAACATAACAGAGAAAAAGAATGTTATGCTAGTACAAATTAGTGAGAAAAGGAATGATAGTGGTTCCACTATCATTCCTTTCCTTACATAGAAAAAATTTGTAAGCTATCATAGAAAGGGCTTACATGTACTACATATAAATCATAGAGCAATCACAGGGGGATTGTAACGACTGAAGGAGTGAAGGGATTATGGCAGTAGAGAAAGTATTTCCGATGACACAAGAAGGTAAAGAAAAATTAGAACAAGAATTAGAACACTTAAAAACAGTTAAACGTAAAGAAGTAGTTGAACGTATAAAAATTGCAAGAAGTTTTGGTGACCTGTCTGAGAACTCTGAATATGATTCAGCAAAAGAGGAACAAGCATTTGTTGAAGGACGTATCACTACTCTTGAAAATATGATCCGCAATGCAAGAATTATTGAAGAAGATGCAGAAAGTGCTGGAAAAGTTTCGTTAGGAAAAACAGTAACTTTCATTGAACTTCCTGATGGTGAGGAAGAAACTTATACAATTGTTGGTAGTGCTGAGGCAGATCCATTTGAAGGCAAAATTTCAAATGATTCTCCAATTGCTAAAAGCTTACTCGGTAAACAAGTAGGCGATAAAGTAACGGTTCAAACTCCTGGTGGAGAAATGTTTGTAGAAATTACAAAAATCGATTAATTAAAAAATATACGTAACCGCACGTATAAACCGCGTAACACCTCGTCGAAACTGTTGACGAGGTGTTTTTTCTATGGTGATTAAAAAAAGGGCATTAACCATTCTGGTAATTATTTTACTTATTTTAACGGGCTTAATGGGAAGACTCATGCAGCTGCAGTTAATAAGTACCGAGTCTTTTACAGAACGAAACGTGAATTTACTTAAGGCTAGTGTTTCCCAAAGAACACAAGAGCTTGTCATTGACCAAGGAAGAGGAAGGTTTATTGACCGTAATAAAAAGGCGATAACCCATGAGTATTATCCGTCGCTTGTACTATTTCCTTTTTTGAAAAATACTGATTGGCCAAAAGAAGAGGTAGCCAATATTATAAATGTTGCTCCACATGAACTTGAAAGCCAGCTTAACGATTCAAAAAAGCCTGTTATAGTAGGTAGAGATAAACCCATAGAATTAACAGAAACACAAATGAATAAGATTAATGAGTTACAAATACCTGGTGTGTTTGCTGTTTACAGACAATATGAACTTGATAGTAAAATAGCTGATCATTTGATTGGGTTAATAAGAGAAAATGAAGAACTACTTTTAAAGCGTTATCCAGAAAAAGACTATCTTGCAAAAAATACGAAAGTTGGAATTACTGGATTACAATCAACTTTTGATGAATTCTTATTACCTGAAGGTGAAGCAAAGCTTCTATATCATGTTGCAGGGGATGGAGGACCACTGTTTGGTATTGATGTGAAATATACAGCCCCAGCTAACCCGTTTTATCCAGTTGCAATACAAACTACCTTAGATAAGGACCTTCAGATATTAGCTGAAGAAGTTCTTGATAATCATAAGATGAAAAAAGGTGGACTAGTTTTATTAGATATACAAACGAATGATGTATTGGCGATGGTTAGTAAACCGGATATGAATTATTCTAATCCCTTTGAAGATGGTTCAGCCGATAACCAAATGATAGTACCTCAATTTCCAGGCTCTGTTTTTAAAACAGTTGTTGCAGCAGCGGCAATTGAACAAAATCAAATTAATAATGACCGAAGCTTTAATTGTGATTTAGATTTATATGGAGAAGGGCCTGCTGAATATCAGCATGGAATGCTTAATTTTTATGAGAGCTTTGCAAAAAGCTGTAATAATACCTTTGCTACGATAGCACAGGAGCTATTGCAACAGGACAAAGGAAGTATTGAAAAATATGCAGAAATGCTCGGTTTATTAGGTCCAGTTGGGTGGCATGGGGATGTATTTCGGTTTGAAGATTTTAAGCAACTCCCTAATGAGTTCAATGGCAGAGTTTGGGTGGATGAAAAAGATAAAAATGTCCCAAAGGCAATCGCTCAAACTGCAATTGGTCAAAAAGATGTAAGAGTAACACCACTTGCAATTGCCAACATGATGGCAACCATTGCTAGAGGCGGCGATAAAAAACAGGTGAAAACAGTGAATCAAGTTCTTTATAAAAATGGAACTACTTTATTCTCTTTCCCTGAACAAGATATGCAAGGTAAAGAAATTGCATCATATACAGCAAGTAAACTTCAAGAGTTGCTGAGAGGGGTTGTAACATCGGGGTCAGGACAAAAATTTTCATCTCTCCCTTATGAAGTCGCAGGTAAAAGTGGGACAGCTGAAACTGGCAAAAAACAAGGGAATACTTCCCTGGTTAACAAATGGTTTGCTGGATATTTTCCGTTTTCAAATCCAAGGTACGCCTTAGTTGTTGTTGAGTTGGAGCAACCTGGAGCAACTTCAGTAACTAACCAGGTTTTTTATGATTATGTAGATGGTATCCATAAATTGGAACAGGAAAATGGTACTAAAAATGAATAAGCTGTAAGAAAATTCTTCAACCAAACTAAAACACATGCTAGAATAGGAAGATAGTATAACTAGTATTCATTGTTTTAGGAGGTTACACAATGGGATATGATTTAGACAAACTATATGAAGGACCTCGCTCTGAGAGAAGAAACAAAAGAAGAAAAGTAAATCGAGTTTTAAATATTTTAATCGTATTAGTTATTGTTTTAATTGTTTTCTTTGGTGGAAAACTTATCTTTGGTGATAAAAAAGTAGAAGAAACTGTTTCTTCAGAGAATCAAAAGCCTGAAGACGGAGGCTCAACTCCTGCCGAGACCGAGGCAGAAAAACCCGAGGATAAAGAAACTCCTTCAACAGATACAGAAGAGAAGCCAGTTGAGGAGCCTATAGAAGAAGAGGAAACACTTGAACCAGAATCCTCAGAGGATGCCGTTGTAACGGATGGGGATGCAGAATCAAATATTTCAAAATCAATTGTTAATCCTGCATGGCAACCAATAGGAACTGAACAATCTGAACCACATGTTATTTCTTATGATGAAGGCTCAGCCGATCGTGAGGAAATGGAGAGAGCTGCCAGCTATGCAACAGCAATAGACCGCTCTGATATGATTGTTTGGTGGTTAGGTAGAAATGGAGATAATTCTATTCACGCTACCGTTTCTTCTAAAACAAGTAAGCAAGTCTTTAAAGTTTATCTAGAATGGGTGCCAAACGAAGGATGGAAACCTGTGAAACTTGAAGAATTAAAAGAAAACGATAGTCCAGCCTATAAAAAGAGTAATCAAGATACAGATGAAGAAGATGACGATTAAAGACGTACAGCACAGAGGAATTTCCTCTGTGCTGTTTTGTATTTAGAACATCATTTTTTAATTGATTATATGAATGTTCTATGATAAATTAAGAACAGTTCATTTTATAATTCATACTATACAGATAGGAATAATATAATTTATGGAGTGTGAATAAGATGGGACGTGAATTTCTTGATGTCTTTGAAGGTTGGGCAGATACATATGACTCAACTGTAAACGGACACGATGAAGAGTATAAAGAAGTATTTGAACGTTATGATGACATTCTTAATGAAGTTGTTAGACGTTCAGGTCAGGTTGTACTTGAATTTGGAGTAGGAACTGGAAATCTAACAGAAAAACTGTTGTTAAATAATAAGTTTGTGTTTGGGGTTGAACCATCAAGGCCAATGCGTGAAATAGCCTTAGAAAAGCTAAAGAATAATACAATTAAGCTTGAAGATGGGGATTTCTTAGAGTTCAATAAACCTGAGAAACAGGCTGACACGATTGTTAGCACGTATGCATTTCACCACCTGAGTGATAGTGAAAAAGACCAGGCTTTCATGCAATATGGCATGTATCTTGAAAAAGGTGGTAAAATAGTGTTTGCGGATACAATGTTTGAGGATCAAAACTCATATAACATGACAGTGCAATCTGCAATAAAAAAAGGTTTCCTAAACTTAGCTAAAGATTTAGAAACGGAGTACTACACAACAATTGGTACTTTAAAAGAAATAGCCGAAAAGAACGGCTTTAAAGTGTCTTTTACACGTTTCAATCATTTTGTCTGGGTAATGGAGGCTATAAAACACACTAGTATGAAAGGTGATACATGCATATGAAAATAGCAATCATTGGAGCAATGGACGAGGAAGTAGCCATTCTACGAGAAAAAATCGAAAATAAACAAGAAACAACAATTGCAGGAAGTGTATTTTATACAGGTTCCCTAAATGGGCAAGAGGTTGTTTTACTAAAGTCAGGAATAGGAAAAGTTAATGCTGCGATTTCAACAACAATCTTACTGTTACAATTTAAACCCGATTATGTAATTAATACTGGATCAGCTGGTGGCCATTTGGAATCATTAAACGTTGGGGATATTGTAATCTCTTCTGACGTTCGACATCATGACGTCGATGTAACGGCCTTTAATTACGAATATGGTCAAGTCCCAGGCTTACCAGCAGCTTTCAAAGCAGATAGAAAGCTTGTAGAGCTTGCTGAAAAGAGTGCGGAAGGTATCTCAGATAAACAAGTAGTAACAGGTCTTATCGCAACAGGAGACTCTTTTATGAACGATCCTGTCCGAGTTTCGTTTGTTAGTGAAAAATTTGGTGACTTATATGCTGTTGAAATGGAAGCAGCTGCTGTTGCTCAAGTATGTCATCAATTTGGAGTGCCATTTGTAGTCATTCGCGCTTTATCAGATATTGCAGGTAAAGAATCAAATATATCTTTTGATCAGTTTTTAGAGACAGCAGCAATCAATTCTTCACACTTAGTTGAAAAAATGGTTGAACAAATTAAAACATCGTTATAATGGAGTGAAAGTAGTATGCAAGTGTTTGGAAGTGTCCATGAACTAATAGGGAACACACCGGTAGTTGAAATTACAAATTTTAAATTACCTGAAGAAGTTCGCTTATTTGCAAAGCTTGAGTTTTATAATCCAGGTGGAAGCATAAAGGACAGACTAGGTATTGAGTTATTACAGCATGCTCTAGATTCTGGACAGCTGACAGAGGGTGGAACAATCATCGAACCAACAGCTGGAAATACGGGAATTGGACTTGCACTTGCAGCAATTAACAGAAATATTAACGTCATATTATGTGTTCCGGAAAAGTTTTCGATAGAAAAGCAAACTTTGATGAAGGCATTAGGTGCAGTAGTCGTACATACTCCCACAAAAGATGGGATGAGTGGTGCGATTAAAAAGGCGAAGGAGCTTTTAAGCGAAATCCCGAATGCCTACTGCCCTCAGCAGTTTGCAAATCCTGTAAATCCAGAAACGTATTATAAAACCTTAGGTCCAGAGTTGTGGAAGCAGTTAGAGGGACAAATTGATATATTTGTAGCTGGTGCTGGAACAGGCGGGACTTTTATGGGAACTTCACGTTTCTTAAAGGAAAAAAAGGATACCATTAAGACTGTCATTGTTGAACCAGAAGGATCAATCTTAAACGGTGGAGAGGTTGGTTCTCATAGAACAGAAGGGATTGGGATGGAATTTATTCCTGAATACATGAATCCTTCTTTTTTTGACGCTATTTATACAATTAAAGACGATGATGCTTTTCTTCGCGTAAAAGAATTAGCTCAAAACGAAGGTCTGCTTGTAGGTAGCTCCTCTGGTGCAGCATTGCATGCGGCACTCATTGAAGCAGAAAAAGCAAAGCCGGGAACAAATATCGTCACGATTTTCCCTGATAGCAGTGAACGGTACTTAAGTAAAAAGATTTATGAAGGAGGTATGTGATAATGAAACGCAAAACAAAGTTAATTCACGGTGGTATTGGTGGAGATCCTCATACAGGAGCGGTAACAACTCCTATCTATCAAGTGAGTACCTACAAACAAGAAGGTATTGGTGGACACAAGGGCTTTGAATATTCACGAACAGGTAACCCAACAAGACATGCGCTTGAAGAGTTAATAAAGGATCTTGAGGAAGGCGAAAGAGGGTTTGCTTTTGGTTCCGGTATGGCAGCGATAACGGCTGTTATGATGCTTTTCAATAGTGGGGATCATGTTTTATTAACAGACGATGTATATGGTGGAACTTATCGCGTGATGACTAAGGTGTTAAATCGTTTAGGAATTGATTCTACTTTTATTGACACTAGCAATTTAGAAAACATTGAAAAAGAAATTCGTTCCAATACACGCGCTATTTATATAGAAACACCAACAAACCCATTATTAAAAATAACCGACATCAAAGGCGCTTCTCTAATTGCTAAGAAACACAATCTTTTAACAATCGTTGATAATACGTTCAGTACACCATATTGGCAAACTCCTATATCTTTAGGGGCAGATATTGTGCTTCATAGTGCTACAAAATATATTGGTGGACATAGCGATGTAGTTGCAGGACTGGTAGTTGTTAATACTAAAGAGCTTGGTGAAGAACTACATTTCGTGCAAAACTCTACAGGTGGAGTACTTGGACCACAGGATTCTTGGCTTCTAATTCGTGGTATACGAACACTAGGTATTCGTATGGAAGAGGTAGAAGAAAACACATTAAAAATTGTTGAGTACTTGCAGAAACATCCACAGGTAAAGAAGGTTTATTATCCTGGAATTGAGTCGCATCCTAATCATAGTATCGCTAAAGAACAAGCGAAAGGCTTTGGTGGTATGGTTTCGTTTGATGTTGGGAGTGAGGATAAAGCGGACCAATTATTAAATAAAGTAAAATATTTCACATTAGCAGAAAGCCTGGGGGCTGTTGAAAGTTTAATTTCACTCCCAGCAAAAATGACGCATGCTTCAATTCCACCAGCTCGTAGAGAAGAGTTAGGAATAACAGATGGTCTTGTGCGTATCTCAGTGGGATTAGAGGATATTGAAGATCTAATAGAGGATATCGAACAAGCGTTAAAATAAGAAGAAACCTTCCGATTCGGGAAGGTTTTTTTAGTGGGGAAGAAAAGTGCGAAACGTGCCCATTCGGGAAGGAAACCAAGAACGAGAAGATAAGAAAAGCATGAAGCGTACCCACTAAGGAAGGAATCCAGGAATGAGTGGGTAAGAATAGCTGAAAACGTACCCACTTAGAAAGGAAACTAAAAATGAGTGGGTAAGAATAGCTGAAAACGTACCCACTCAGAAAGGAAACTAAGAATGAGTGGGTAAGAATAGCTGAAAACGTACCCACTCAGGAAGGAAACAAGGAATGAGTGGGCAAGAAAGGCGGGAAATGTACCCACTCAGGAAGGAAACAAGGAATGAGTGGGTAAGAAAAACAGGAAACGTGCCCACTTAGAGAGAAAACCAGAAATGAGTGGGTAAGTATAGTGTGAGTGATTGTTCTTACAGAACATGATAGAATTAGGCAGGTTCTTCTACCATTGCATGTCTTTCTATTATCAAACTGGTGAAATTTACATTCAGATATTAGAAGTTTCTTATGTTATGATGAGATAGTAGTTTACTAATATGATAGGTGAGATGCTCTATGAATCATGACAAAGATGTAAAGACCCTTCGTAGTAAGATTGCAGACTACACAAATTTTGCATATATACTACTTGCGATAAGTACATTTTTATATATTGGTGTTATCATTCCTGAAGAGAGAGCACCATTTCAGATATATGCCTTAATGGGATTTACATTGGTATTATTGAGCGTTGCTTTTGTATTCTTTAAGGCAGCATTGAAGTATAAAAAACAAATGAATGAAATAGATGAACAGTAAAAAATCCTTCTCAATTTCTTGAGAGGGATTTTTTTTGAAATATATGTTTACATATACCGCTTAATTGGTTATAATTACCTTTGTAGGAAAAAATACGTAACAAGGAGGTCGAATCAAATGATTAAAGGATTTGCTTGCAAAGTAAATGAAACTTCATATGTAAAATTCTATTCGACCAAATTGGTGGATAATTTCTAATGCTTTATTAAAATTATTAATCATGCCACAGGTGGAATAGTCTGCCTGTGGCTTTATTATGCCCTTTTGCCACAGGAGAAGTCTGCCTGTGGTTTTTTGTGCCCATTTTTAAGAATGAAAATATTAACTTATAGGAGGTGACCAATCATGACTTTGCATTTATTATTTTTAACCATTTCAATAAATAAACGAGAAATGACAATCGAACATATTCAAAAGCGAAATGAACTTTCAAAAGTAATCGAAGAACAAAAACACCGTCAATTTTCTGTGTACCACATGTAGTAAAGAGGTAAAGCAATTTTGTAGGAGGTGAAAAACCATGACGATTAATTTATTCTTTTTAACTATTTCAATAGCAAAACAAGAACGTTCAATAGAAGAAGTTGAGCAACAGCAAAGAACAAATTTACGAATAGAGCAAATGAAGGAACGCCAGTATTTAACGTATCGCTCTTATTAAGAAGCAAAAAGGGGATAACGCTTATAGGAGGTGAAATTAATAATGACCATTAACTTATTCTTTATAACCATATCAATAGCAAAACGTGAGATGTCTATCAGAGAAATTGAACATCAACAAAGAACTAAAAAACTTCTTGAAGAAATGAAAGATCGTCAGTTCTCAATGTATCGTACATTTTAATTTAAAAACAAACCAAATGAAAGGTGGTAACTAAAATGATGAGAAAATTAATTTTAATTGCATGGCTATTTGTGGAGAAAGATTCCACCTAAAATAGAAATAGGAGGAGTTAAGGATGCTATCGATGCATATTCTATTATTTACAATTTTGTTTTCAAAGAAAAATAAATAATTCCATAAGAGTGCCTTTCGGGGTGCTCTTTTAGTTTGCCTTAATTTTGTCAATTTTCCTTAACAGAATGTTCAAAAGTGAACAAGTTTTTCAACGTTAATAAGTGATAAATTAAAAATAAGAAGAAAAACAATCTCTAATATGGAGGTAGATGTGAGATGTTCACAATTGTTATGGGACTTGTAGTAACTGCCGTAATTGGAATTATTATCGGAACAGAGGTTAGTGTTGAATTATAAAAATGTAAAGGGTGGATAGCTTAACTGGCAATCCACCCTTTATCTAAGTTAGAAAGGCTATTAAATTTTACCATAGCTAGGATGTCTAGCTCCAGCGCCTAGCCCCTCGAGGTCGCTTCACCCCTCCTGCGGCGGCAACAGCCTCCTCGTCAGGGTTCCAGCGCTTGTCGGGGCTGACCAAGGCGCTTGCGCTTTTCTTATGTCCTGCGCTTTTCTTTTTCAGCTCGATAAAACTCATGAAACATTTTCATTAAGGCGCGCTTTTCAATTCTGGAAACATAGCTTCTTGAGATGCCCAGCTCTTTTGCAATTTCGCGTTGTGTTTTTTCTTTCTTTAAATCTAGTCCAAACCTGCCAACAATTACTTCTTTTTCACGATCATCGAGAACATCAATATATTCCTTTATCTTTTCAAGTTCCATATTGAGTTGAATCGTTTCAATAACATCCTCTGATTCAGACTTTAATACATCAATTAGGCTTATCTCGTTTCCTTCTTTATCCTGACCAATTGGGTCGTGCAAAGATACATCCTTCTTTGTCTTTTTCAGTGCTCGTAAATGCATCAATATTTCATTTTCAATACATCTAGCAGCATATGTTGCAAGTTTTGTTCCTTTTCCCTGTGAGTAGCTTTCAATAGCTTTAATTAAACCGATTGTCCCTATCGAGATGAGGTCTTCCGTATCTTCGCCTGTATTCTCAAACTTTTTTACAATATGGGCGACTAGACGTAAATTATGTTCAATTAAAATATTTCGTGCCTGCTCATCACCCTCGGCTAGAAGCTGTAAGTATTTCCTTTCTTCGGAGGATGACAACGGTTGAGGAAAAGCATTGTTCTTTACATAGGATACTAAGAAAATTAGTTCCTTTACAAAATAACCTAGTGCTGCTAAAAGTCCTGACATGCGCTCACCTCCACATAACTAGTAGTGTATGTATGAAAACACTACCTTCTAGGCGTTTGCCTATTACTAAATGTTATGAGAAAGATTGGCTACATGTGTCTGTCCATAACGAAAAAACTAATTTTGTACTATTGAAAAATAAGCAAGAGAACGTATTGCTTTTTTGATTCATTTCAGGATTGAAAAGAATGGCATAACAACTATTGCGATTGCTAAGAAAAATATAGCAATTGCTCCTATTTTATTATCTTTCCACAACGACTTCGCAACACCAACTGTATATGAAATCATAATAATTAACATTACATAAATAAAAATTTTCATAATCAATCCCTTATCTTATCATGGCGTGGCAATTCAGTCTGTCTTCCGAATTCACCTAATGTAATATCAACTTTGACATTAACCTCAGCTTCCGGGTACGAGTTAAACCAATCATAATTTTCCCATTGAGGGATTGTGAGAAAGTGCCTCCGGGCAGACAAGGAAAAGCCAAAAGGTTGAGCTTTAAATTCTTCCTGAGTTTTCTTGACCAATTCTTTATATTTTTCTTCTATTCGCTCTTTAATTACTTGTTTGAGCTTATCCCTCTTATCCTTATGCTCTGCATAATTCACCATACTATGATCTGATAAAACTTCGACCTCTAGTGGTATTGTTACATCAATCTTAGGGGCTGGTTTTGAAACATCTACTTTTATTGTTGGATCAGCTTTTTCCTTTACCCTAATTGCTACTCGGGTGTGATCCATAAAAGGGTCAGGTACTGAACTAAAAAACTTAGACATTTGCATAGTTTTATTTAATGCTTGCACTAAACGCGTCTCTTCACCTGTCAATGTTCCAATCATTTGCCCTTCTTTAAATACAGCTGAGCCTAATATTTGAGAAGGATTAGTTTTTCCTTGTATTTTTATTTCACCAGCTAGAATATCATCTTCATTTTCCCGAAGTGGTGGATCTTCTTCGTGTTCTGCTGTTGCATAAATCGCAAGGAATAAATCAGCATCAGCTTCTGTTATCCGGAAGAAAACATTTAGTTCTGAACTAGGGGTTAATCCTATATTTTTTGTATTTTCAAGTATTAATTCGAAATATTCATGTAGTCTTGTTTCTAGGGTAGGCTTGTTTCTTTCAATAAATTTACTTGCATTTTCTTTCGTTACAACAAGCTTCGTATCGCGACGAATCTCACGATCTTTAGTAGCATCGTATATATACCTAATAAAATCCTTATCTCTTGCCACCTCTTCAGATACAATGATTACATCCAAAATATCATACGTAATAGTTTTAGCTATTACTGAGTTAGCCATATCTCTAGATGATATAAAACTAGAAGCTTCAAATGTAATAATCTCATGAGGAGGCTCATCAGTAGAGCCTCCTTGTTGGATAGAAGCAACTTCAGGATTTGAAATCAAGTAAGTTATCTTAAGTTTCCCTTCTTTCTCGGCTTTATCAATACCTATTCCAACTACATATGCTCTTTTGTCAATTTCATTTTGATCCCAACATCCTGTTAATGGGATAAAGATACCTGCTAAAAGTAAGATTTTAAGAAGATTTAGTAGGCTTTTCATTTTTAAAATCTCCTTTGAATTTTGCAATTACCCACATAATACAAGGTAAGAAAAGAAAAAGTAGGCTATGAAAGTGAATTAATGTATCTTTTATTTGATAGATAGTAAACGTTGGGGTTTCAGGAATCAATCCGACAATAACAGCTAATGTCCCAAAAATTGGAGTTAGGTTTTCAAATTTTTTAATATTAAAGATTCCACCAAAGAACAAAGAAATGATAAATAAATAAAAAGAAAATCGAATAAAAGCAGCTAGTAGCCATATCGGGAAGAAAAAGGTTTCAATATTTGTTAGAAAGCCTATACTAATCAAGCGAATAAGTTCATGATACGGATAATTAAGTGTCTGTAAAGGCTCATAGTCAAATAGACACAAAAAAACAATAAAAGATATACTCATCTCTATGGCTACTATTCCAAAAGCAAATAATGTTCCTTTTTTAAAATCAGAGGCAGAAGTTAAAAATGGTGCAATAAGCGCTATAAAAAGAAATTCCGCAAAAAAAGTAGTATGTGTTACACTTTGTTTAACTATGTCTAAAAGTCCTGTTCCGAAAAAAGGGAACATGAAAGATACAGTACTATTCCTCAAGGCTAAAATTAGTGCCAAAATAAGCGTTGCTTTGATGTAAAACAAAACTAACCACGACACAGTTCCTATGTGCTGTATTCCCTTTTTGGCACCATATGCACAAACTCCTATTAACACAATATAAATCATTACAGAAGGTGTATTCGTAAAATACATCGTGCCAATGATATCTACATAAATACCAGAATCAACTGTTATAGACGTAAATAAACCGGATAATAAAAATAAGGATAGAAAGTTTCCTAAATATTTACCAAATAAATGTATAATGATATCGTGTAGATTCTTTTTGTTCCCATAAGCACCTACAACTTTTAGTAGTAGTATCGTAGGAAGGAACAAGAAAACTGCAATAACCAGAGGTGCCATCCAATAAGCATTTCTAAGATGCTCAACTAAAATAGCAGGTGTATCATCGGATAACTTTACTCCAACTGTTAGTAAAATAATTGCAACATATTCTCTTATTCCAACCTTACCTTTTGTTTGGTCCTGCTCCATAGTTACCTAGTCCTCTGCTTTTTTTATAATATCCTTAGGCTTAACATATCCTGGTCTAAATCGCTCTTTTTTAATAAGCTGTCTCATAATTGTATCCTTTGCGGATATATATCTTGGTGACATTGGTGATAAATAAGGAACACCGAAGGATTTAGTTGATACAAGATAGAACAAAGCTGTGGTGAACAAAGCAGTCATACCATAAATACCAAATAATCCTGAGGCGAAAATAAAGATAAATCGGCTTATGCGAACTGCAAAGTTCATGCTAATATCACTTACTGTAAAGGAACAAACTCCTCCTAATGCCACTACAATAACTACAATGGGACTTACAATGTTTGCTTGTACAGCAGCCTGACCTAATATTAAAGCGCCTACAATTCCGATTGTCGGACCTATTGGTGCAGGGACGCGAAGTCCAGCCTCTCTAATTAATTCAAATGCAAATTCCATCATTAGTATTTCAATAAAAGAGGGAAAAGGAACTTTTTCACGTGTTGCCGAAATAGCTAATAATAAATCAGTAGGTACCATTTCAGCATGATAATTAGTAACAGAAACGTAAATAGCAGATCCAAAAATAGTAATAAAGATTGCTATTACTCTTAGTAGTCTTGTGAAATTACCATACATATAACGTAGATAATGATCTTCAGGATTGTGAATAAATGACCAAAAGGTTGCAGGAAGAATTAGCGATGACGGTGAATTATTCATTAATAAAATAATGTAGCCATCTTCAAGAAAGGATGCAGCCCTGTCTGGTCGTTCCGTAAACAAAATGCTGGGAAACATAGAATAAGGTCTTTCCTCGATATACTGCTCTAAGAGAGAAAGGTTTTGGATAGCATCTACATCGAGTGCGTTTACCCTTTCTTTTATGTTTTTTATTAATTTATCATTGGCTAAGTCTTTAATATACAGGATATATAAATCATTATGTGAACGCTTTGATATAGGTATTTGCTCTACAATTAAGTTTTCGCTTCGTATTTTTTTTCTGACTAAGGATATATTTGTTTCAACTTTCTCATTAAAAGATTCTTTAGGTCCTTTTATTACAACCTCATTTTCCGCTTTTTCTACTGAGCGTGCTTGAAAATTAGTAGTAGCAAATATATAGGCATTCTCGTCACCATCGATAAATAGAACAGAAGAACCGGAATTAATTCCCTGGACCGCCTCTGAAATCGTTTGAATAGCTTGTATAGATTGGATCGCGACAATATTCTCAATTGTTTTAGATCCGTCTTGATTTTCTAGCAGTGGCTTTATTACTTGACTATTAACGATTTGTGCGTCAATTATTGTTGAAATAAAGCAAAGTACTGCATTCTTATTTAATCCATTAATTGTAATGTTATGGAGTTTTACATCACTATTATCAGGAATTGAGTAGATTTCTTTTAATGTGGAAATATTCGAATCAAGTACTACATCAATATTTTGTTTTTTTCTTTCAATATCTTCTGTAGAAGACTGTTCTGGATAATTATCAGGGTTTGGCTTTTGTATATTTTTAAACTTCTGCATATACATTTGAAGTGGATTTTTGCGCATATTTACAGCTCCAGTGAGTTTTCCTTAGGACAAGTACTATTGATAAAAAAGGTTTACCTAAGTTTTCCACCAATAGTTGAAAATAATGCAAAACAGACAAAACTTTGGAAAATACAATTGTTTTTTCTAAATTGATAGAAATATTCTAAAAATGCTATTATAATAAAACTTATAAAATATTTAGGTAATCTAAATATTTTTTTAGCTTGTACATAACGAAAGGGGTTTTTTTGATATGACAACAACTACATATGAACAAACATGGGATTTAGAAGTATTCTTTGAGGGTGGGAGTAGTTCACCTGCTTTTCATTCATTTTTAGAAGAGCTCCAAAAAGAAATTAGTGAATTTAATGCTTTAGTTGATGGATTTACACCACCAACCACCGAGAGTGATAAAGAAGGATTACTCAACATCATAAATGCATTTCAATCTTCATTTAAAAAGCTACGACAAGTGGGGGCTTTTGTGAGCTGTTTAACTGCTCAAGATACAACTGATAAACAAGCTAATTTATTGCAAGGAAAAACAACCCAATTAAATGCACAACTTCAATCAGTGTTGACTGCATTTGATCAAAAATTAATTAGCATCGAAAATAGTGTTTGGGAAGGTCTTTTAGCAGAGGAACCATTTAGTGAACTGGCTTATGTATTAGAGGAAAGACGCACAAGAGCAAAAGATAAATTAACACTTGAACAAGAAAATTTAATAAACTCACTTGGTGTAGATGGTTACCATGCTTGGGGGCAGCTTTATAATACTGTTGTAGGTAATATAAAGGTTCCTTTTGAAGAAAACGGAGAAACAAAGCAACTTTCTGTTGGACAAGCATTTAATAAATTTTCTAGTTCTGATCGTGATGTTCGTAAAACAATGTTTGAAAACTGGGAAAAGGCTTGGGATGATCATACTGATTACATTGGAAATGCGCTAAACCATCTTGGAGGCTTCCGCCTTAATGTGTATAAAGCACGAGGCTGGGATAATGTATTACAAGAGCCGCTTGATATTAACAGAATGTCTAAGCAAACTCTCGATACAATGTGGAGCGTTATTACTGAAAACAAGGCGTCTTTTGTTGAGTACTTAGATCGTAAAGCTCAACTTTTAGGTCTTGAAAAACTAAGTTGGTATGATTTAGATGCACCGGTTGGTCAAGCTGAAAGTAAAGTATCGTACCAAGAAGGTGCAGAGTTTATTTTAGATCAATTTTCTAAGTTTGGCCCGAAATTAACCGCATTTACAAAAACGGCATTTGAAGACAATTGGATTGAAGCAGAAGACCGTCCAGGGAAAAGACCAGGTGGATTTTGTACAAGCTTTCCTGAAAGTGACCAGTCACGTATTTTTATGACTTTTTCAGGTACTCCTTCAAATGTTTCTACACTTGCACATGAACTTGGACATGCTTTCCATCAACATGCAATGGCAGGAGTACATACTCTAAACCGTAGCTATGCAATGAATGTTGCAGAAACAGCTTCTACGTTTGCGGAAATGATTGTTGCAGATGCATCAGTTAAAAATGCAAATACTAAGGAAGAAAAGATTGCTCTATTAGAGGATAAAATTCAAAGAAGCGTTGCTTTCTATATGAACATCCATGCTCGATTCTTGTTTGAAACAAGATTCTATGATGAAAGAAAACAAGGAATAGTTAGCACTGAGCGCCTAAATGAACTAATGGAAGAGGCGCAGCAAGAAGCATATTGTGGTGCGTTAGATCAGTATCATCCACATTTCTGGGCATCTAAAATGCATTTCTATATTACAGGTGTACCATTCTATAACTTCCCATATACGTTTGGATACTTGTTCTCTCTTGGTATATATGCAAAAGCACTTGAAGAAGGCACTGACTATGAGGAAAAATACATTGCCTTATTAAAAGATACCGCTAGCATGACAGTTGAAGACCTGGCTACTAAGCATCTTAGTGTAGACTTAACTCAGCGTGATTTCTGGGAAAAAGCTGTTAAGCTTTCTGTAAAAGATGTTGAAGAGTTCTTAGAATTAACAAAATAATAGTCGATAAAGCAGAAGCACCAATCCTTTTTTCGGATTGGTGCTTTTTTCTGGGATTTAGTACTTTCCGAGTAATGTTTGGGGTTTATAACAACCAAATTTGTGGATTGTTACACCTTTTTGAGTTTAAACGTGCCAACCATCAGGAAGGATAAAGCTATGATAAGATAAATGAAATAGTGTGGTGCTATATAAGGAATTGCTAAATAACTTAGGGTTAATAAGCAACCAGCTGCGGTAATTGGTAAGCCGATAAAAAATCCTTTATTATCGCTAATATTGAATTTAGCCAAACGAAATGCTCCGCATCCTATATAAAAAACTGTAAAAAACATTCCTGGTGCACCGAATTCTTGCAGAACTCCAAGGTATAATAATACTGCAGGTGCTACACCAAAGGAAATAATGTCACACATTGAGTCAAGCTGTTTACCAAGTTCTGATTCAATATTGAATTTGCGAGCAACCATTCCATCAAATCGATCAGCTAAGGCTGCAAGAAATATCAACAATAAACTTAAATTAAGCTCATTTTTTAATGCAAACATTATAGAAAACCCACCTAAACTTAGGTTAACTAGGGTTAATATATTTGCCGTATGTGTTTTTAACTTTTTTATTGTAGAATCTAAGTATTCTAATAAAAACATTACGTCACTCCTTTCATAAGGGGTTCTTAACTTGATGTTAATAAATATGATAAAAAATATATATTATTGCTTACATACTCTTATTTTATTCGTAAAATTTGTTATAGTAAAGAGTAATTGTGTGTATTAGGGGGAATCTTTTTTGCAAAAATGGCTTTATCGTTTCTTAATAGAATTGACTAATCACCGCCTGTCATCAGCCATATTAAGGAAATTTTCGCATTCACGAGTTAGTGCTATACTTATTCCCAGTTATGCGAAAATATACAATATTGACCAATCTGAAATGGAAAAAAATATAACAGAATATAAAACCCTTCATGAATTATTTGTCCGGAAATTAAAAAAGGATCTTAGAGTAATTGATAAACACGAAGAAAGTGTCATAAGTCCCGTTGATGCAGTAGTCGAAGAAGCAGGGAGTATTACCCCAGCAAAAGAAATAGTTGTTAAAGGTAAACGATATTCGATTTCTGAAATGCTTGGAGATGAAGAATCTCTTCAAAAGTATATTGAAGGTACTTTTCTTATTCTTTATTTAAGTCCAAGTCACTATCATAGAATTCATTGTCCAATTTCTGGGGTTATTACGAAGCAATGGGAGTTAGGCACCAAGTCTTATCCAGTAAATAAACTCGGTCTTAAATATGGTAAGGAACCATTATCGAAGAATTATCGAATTATTACTGAAATCAACTCAAATGGCACCCATGTTGCAATGGTTAAAGTTGGTGCAATGTTTGTAAATAGTATTGAAATCATTCATGAGAGTGAAAATGTTTCTAAAGGTGAAGAGGTAGCATATTTCTCATTTGGTTCAACTGTAGTTCTCTTGTTTGAAAAGGACACTTTTACTCTTAATTCAACGATAAAATCATCAGCTAATGTTAGAGTAGGGGAAATATTAGGGTATAAATCAAACTAAAAAAATAAAGAGCCTAAGGGCTCTTTTGTATAAAAAACACAGTTACGATATATTTCTAATTCGATGTCCTAATGCTCTACGATGAATTTCGATTTCAATAAGATGAATAAAGTCAGGACTTAATTTTAGTTTCCTTGCTTTGAAATAAGACTCGATAAGAAGTTCATCTGATAACTTTTTCATATCTGGCTGCCAATGTGTTGGCATTCACCTCCTAAAATAAATTCTATTTAAGGGGTTGCTACGTTCTAATTGATCTCATGCTGTCATATACTTTTAAGTTAATCTTCGTTAGTAACCTAACTCTATCACGAAAAATAAAAGAGAACAACCGTTCTTGTTATCCACAGAAACCAGTGGATAACTTGTGGGTATTTTGTTCATAAATATTGGAAATCTATGTATATCAATGTGTAAAATGTGTATAAGTTTATCCACAACTGTTGAAATATACTGACTTTTGTCGAAAAGTTTTTTGATTTTTTTATTTTTTTTGCTGAACTTGCTGAAGTTTGTCGTTTTTATCGAGATAACTAGCAAATAAATAATATATAGTACAAATAAATTACATATTATTTTGTAGAAACTAGAAAAATTCGTTATTATAGGAAAGATAAACTATTAATTTTTTATTGTGTTGCATTAATTGCCACACAAGACCTATTTTTATTGGACAAGAGGTGTTGTAGAAATGCTAAACTTTTTTTTACCGAACCAACATGTAAAAACGATATTTGACATATCTGCTAGTGAATTAAAAAAGCGTGGAATTAAAGGTGTCATTACAGATTTAGATAATACATTGGTTGAATGGGATCGTCCGAGTGCAACGCCTGAGCTTGAAAAATGGTTTGAAGAAATTAAAGCTAACGGAATTGCAGTGACAATTGTTTCTAATAATAATGAAAAACGAGTGCAAGACTTTGCTGACCCTTTAGGGATACCGTTTATCTTTGAAGCACGAAAACCGATGGTTCGTGCTTTTAAGCGAGCTATGAAGGAAATGGGATTATCAAAAGATGAAGTAGTTGTGATTGGAGATCAATTACTAACAGATGTATTTGGCGGTAATCGATCAGGGTTACATACTATTCTTGTGGTACCTGTTGCTCAGACAGACGGGTTTTTCACGAAATTTAATCGTCTAGTAGAAAGACGGTTACTATCGTGGATGAAGCGAAGAGGTATGCTTTATTGGGAGGAATAATAGAGTGGAAGATAATAAAGTAAGTTGTATTGGCTGTGGGGTTGAAATTCAGACAGAGGATAGAGATAAATTAGGCTATGCTCCTCCATCTTCTTTGGAAAAAGAGAAGATTATCTGCCAACGTTGTTTTAGACTAAAGCATTATAATGAAGTTCAAGATGTATCGTTAACTGATGATGATTTCTTAAAGATATTAAATGGTATTGGTTCTACTGATTCTCTAATTGTAAAAATTGTTGATATCTTTGATTTTAATGGTAGCTGGTTACCTGGCCTGCATCGTTTTGTTGGTAATAACAAGATTCTTTTAGTAGGTAATAAAGTTGACTTACTACCAAAATCATTAAAGCATCATAAGTTAATAAATTGGATGAAGGATGCTTCAAGGGAATTGGGATTAAATCCTGTTGATGTTACGTTAATAAGTGCTGAAAAAGGAATTGGTATTAACGAAGTAGCAGATGCAATCGAGCATTATCGGGAGGGTAAGGATGTATACGTTGTCGGTGCAACAAATGTAGGAAAGTCTACGTTCATAAATAGACTAATTAAGGAGTTTGGTGGAGAAGACGAAGATATTATTACTACCTCACATTTTCCAGGAACTACTCTTGATATAATTGATATTCCGCTGGATGAAGAACATTCCTTATTCGATACGCCAGGTATCATTAATCACCACCAAATGGCACATTTTGTTTCAGGTAAAGAACTCAAGATCATAACGCCCAAAAAAGAAATTAAACC
Source organism: Ferdinandcohnia jepli (assembly GCF_047246645.1). Classification (NCBI taxonomy): domain Bacteria; kingdom Bacillati; phylum Bacillota; class Bacilli; order Caryophanales; family Bacillaceae; genus Ferdinandcohnia; species Ferdinandcohnia jepli. Next base: position 188,491 of record NZ_JBFOKR010000002.1, on the reverse strand, counting down.
GAAGGTGTTTCAGTTAAATGAACGTCAGACCTTGTTTTTCGGAGGTCTTGCAAGATTAGACTTTGTAAGTGGGAAACGCCAATCTTTAGTATGCTATATATCAAACCTTATAAATATACATCGGACTAAACTAGAGAACGCAGATGAGTTATACGAAAAACATGTTGGAGATTTACTCCAGCCACCAGGTAAAGAGGAACTTGAAAACTTTCCACCTTTAGTGGCACATGAATTTATGATTAAAGAGGCGAAAACCGATATTGTATTCTCCGGATTAGGTTGGGTAACAATTAACGAACCACAAACAAAAGTTGTTGCACATGTACCAAAAGGTGTTGGAGTTGTTATTCGAAAATCTTTAATCTAAAGATAAAAACAGACAAAAAATGGGTGAGGATATGGAGAAAATTTATGGGGTGATTGGTAACCCAATTTCTCATTCAATGTCACCTTTGATGCATAATGACCTGTTTCAATTTTATAAGTTTTCAGGTCGCTATCATGCTTTTCATGTGGAGAATGGGAATGTTGGAGCTGCTATTAATGGAATGAGAGCACTAGGAATTGCGGGTATGAATGTTACGATACCACATAAAATCGCAGTGATTGAATTCTTAGATGAAATTGAGGAAGTTGCTGAAAATATCGGTGCTGTTAATACTATTGTAAATGATAATGGAAAACTAATCGGATACAACACAGATGGTTTAGGATATCTAATGTCCCTTACAAAAATAATTTCTATTGAGGATTTGCGCAACTCTAAGGTTCTTTTAATTGGCGCAGGTGGTGCTGCAAGGGGATTATTTATCTCATTAGCTGCAAACGGTGTAAAAAATATAGATATTGTTAATAGAACCCTAAAAAAAGCAGAAGCTATTCAAAAGGATTGTAGATTTGAAGTGAGTTCGACTGCTTTAACCTATGAAGAAGCCGAGGCCAAACTTGGGTCGTATAAAGTAATTATTAATACAACGTCAGTTGGGATGCATCCCAATATAAAGGAACTGCCAATTTCAACTCAGAATATTGCACACGGGTCAGTCGTTAGTGATATAATTTATAACCCATTGCAAACCGGTTTCCTGCTAGAGGCCAAAGAAAGAGGGGCACTTACGCAAAACGGACTGGGAATGTTTGTATATCAAGGAGCACTTGCTTTTGAAAAATGGACAGGAATCTTTCCGGATACCGATCGAATGGAAAAATTAGTTACAAACATACTAGGAGGTAAAACATGCTAACAGGGAAACAAAAACGCTTTTTGCGTTCAAAAGCGCACCATTTAGACCCAATTTTTCAAGTTGGTAAGGGTGGAGTAAACGAAAATATGATCAAGCAAATTGCAGATGCTTTAGAAAAACGTGAGTTACTAAAAGTAAGTGTTCTGCAAAATTGCGAAGATGACAGGGATACAGTGGCTGAAGAACTTAGTAATGGTGCAAAGGCAGAGCTTGTTCAGGTAATTGGAAATACAATTGTTTTGTATAAGGAATCGAAGGAAAACAAACAATTAGAGTTACCAAAATCAAAGTAATTTGCTGGAGGGAAGTGCATTGAACCATATCGGTATTATTGGTGGAACCTTTAATCCACCTCATATTGGTCATTTGTTTATCGCTTCTGAAGTACTGACAAAGCTAAATCTGTCAGAAGTATGGTTTATGCCAAATAATATTCCTCCACATAAAGAACATAAAGAATATGTTACAAATTCAGAACGGGTAGAAATGCTGACCTTAGCTATTTCGGACCAGTCGAAGTTTAAATTACAGCTGATCGAATTGGAAAGAGATGGCCCGTCATATACATATGAAACGATGAAAATGCTTCATATTATGTACAAGGACACAACGTTTTATTTTATCATCGGGGGAGATATGGTAGAGTACTTACCTCATTGGCATAATATTGATGAATTGCTTAAAATTGTTACCTTTGTGGGCGTTAAAAGACCAGGATACGCTTTTCCTACTAAGTATCCTATTCTTGAGGTAGATGTTCCTCAGCTCGACATATCTTCTTCGATGATCAGAGAAAGACTGAAAGAGGAGGGAAATACAATGTATTTACTTCCTGAAAAAGTAAGAAACTATATAGAGGAGAACCACTTGTATGGAACGTGAGAGGGCACTCGAAATTGTAGAAAAACAATTAACATCACATCGTTATAAACATACGCTTGGTGTTATGGAAACAGCAATCCGCTTGGCTGAACAATATGGAGCTGATATTAAAAAAGCAGAGGCTGCAGCAATATTTCATGATTATGCAAAGTTTCGAGATAAAGAAGAAATGAAACAAATTATTATTAATCAAAAAATGCCATCAGATTTATTAATTTATAACACAGAGTTATGGCACGCACCTGTAGGGGCTTATTTGGTCAAAACTGAGGTTGGTATACAAGACCAGGAGATCTTACATGCGATTACCTATCATACATCTGGAAGAGAAAATATGACTTTACTTGAAAAAGTGATATTTGTAGCAGATTATATTGAACCTGGCAGGCAGTTTCCAGGTGTCGATGAAGTAAGGAAAGTTGCCAATCAGGATCTTGATAAGGCACTAGTACTATCATTGCGAAATACAATCATGTTTTTAGTTAAGAAAAGCCAACCAGTATATCCGGAAACATTGCTGACATATAACGCTTTGCTTCTAGAAAAAGAGGGGGAATAGTAAAGTGAATGAAAGAGAGTTATTAACATTAGCAGTTAAAGCTGCAGACGATAAAAGAGCTGAAAATATTATTGCATTAAATATGAATGGATTATCCCTTGTGGCAGATTACTTTTTAATTTGTCATGGTAATTCTGAGAAACAGGTTCAGGCAATTGCGAGAGAAATAAAAGACAAAGCTGATGAAAATGGAGTGAATGTCAAGCGCCTTGAGGGCTTCGATGAAGCTAGATGGGTTTTAGTCGATTTAGGAGATGTTGTTGCTCACGTTTTCCATAAGGATGAAAGATTATACTATAATCTAGAACGCCTTTGGGGAGATGCACCAACTGAGGATGTAGAAGATGTGTTAAGTCAATGAGTTACAGGCAGTTTGCATACATCTATGATACATTGATGAGCGATGTTGATTATGATTTATGGATCTCTTTTTTAGAAAAAAAAAGGAATCAATTAGGACTTAGTAAACAGGCTAGAATTTTAGACTTGGCCTGTGGTACGGGTTCAATCTCAATTAAGCTTTCAAAAGAAGGCTATGAAGTTGTTGGAGTCGATCTTTCAGAAGATATGCTCACCGTTGCTAATACGAAAGCGATGGAAGCTGGTCAACGTATTGACTTTTTTCAACAAAATATGGCTGAGATTGAAGGTTTACAACCATTTGATATAATCGTTATTTTTTGCGATTCACTAAATTATCTTCAAACAGAAGATGAAGTCCAAAAGACGTTCCAAAATGTATATAACCTTCTTAAAGATGACGGCATGTTCCTTTTCGATGTTCATTCAATTTATAAAATGAAGCATATTTTCTTAGATGGTCCATTCGTTACTAGTGATGAGGAGGTTAGCTATATATGGAACTGTTTTGAAGGTCCATATCCAAACAGCGTTGAACATGAACTGTCTTTTTTTGTTCAAAATGTGGATGATTTATATCAACGATTTGATGAGTTCCATATTCAGCGAACCTTCCATATTGACCAGTATAAAAGTTGGTTAGAAAAATGTGGTTTTGAGGTAATAGATATCACTGCTGATTTTTCAGAAACCATATCAGAAACTTCTGAGAGAATTCTATTTACTGTTAAAAAGAAAGGGTAGATACAAATTGTATCTACCTATTTATATTTATATTTATAATTAAAATAAATTTTAAAAACAAAAAGGGTTTCTTTTAGCAATGTAGAATATTAAACGTTAGCGTGATGGAGTTTCGTTAAATTGTTTATTAACCTCACATATATCTTCGGCGTATTTTCGGTGTGTACTTCTAAATAATTCTTCAAATAGTTCACCGATATGTTCCTCCATTGCCTTTATCCCTTCACCGGTAACACCACCCTTAACGCAAACCTTTTGTTGAAGAGTAGGTAGCGTAAATATTTCCTTTTCAAGTAGTTTTCCCATCCCAATAATCATTTCACTTGCCAGCAATGTTGCTTGTTCTTCCGTTATTTCCGTCTCCGATGCAGCAGCATTCACAAATTTTTGTAGTAGATAACTAAAGAATGCCGGGCCACAGCTTACTATATCTGAAGCAACTCTTGTAATGTCATTTTTTATATGAACCGGTGTGGATAATTGCTCGAATAAGAACTCCAAGTAATCTTGATACTTACTACTGCAGCTTTTACCGAAAGTAAATAAGGAAACACCAGAAAGTGCACGATTCGTTATACTCGGTATAATCCTAGCTACCTGGCAACTTACAGCAGATTCAAGTTGTTCGACAGAAATAGGACTTGTAATTGAGACAATGCATTTATTGTTAGTAAGGGAAGAAGTTATTTGATGTAAAAGGGGGTGAATCTCTAATGGCTTTACACAAATAAAAATGATATCCGAGCCACTTACAACTTCTTCATTGCTTGTTACTACCTTGATATCTGGTAAGGAGTTTTTAATGTCTAATGCTTTTTCAATTGTACGATTTGTAATAGTTAGCTTTGAAGGTGGAACTGCAAGAGAATCTACAAAAGCCTCTATTAAAATTTTCCCCATGTTTCCTGTACCAATAAACCCTATATTCAAGTTCGTCCCTCCTTTGCAGACATATTCTCCTATAACAATATGTTTATCAGGCTTAAAATATGAATGTTATTTTGCTTAATTGACTCATCTAAAACTAAGAAATTTTTTCCCGCTGTTAGTTATCGTTTCTAGTCTGTTTTTTATTATATGCATGGTAGTAGGAATATTTCGCTTGTTTCACTAAGAGATATTAACTGTTTTATTCACTACAAGTTAAATCAAAGAAAGGAAGAAAAAAATATGAACATGTTAAAGCAAGGTAAGTATAAATTGTTATTGCTTATTTGTGGAGTAGGTCTTGTAACTATCGGGATCGTATATAACGTTTCTAAAGAAGAAAGAAAAGAGGGGATCCTGCAAGAATTTCAAAATGAAGAAATTGCCGAGAGTTCTGATATGGAGGATACACTTATTAACATTAATGAGAATTCGAAAGTATTTGTTGATATTAAGGGAGAGGTAGTGAACCAAGGGGTTTATGAAGTCGACCTAGATTCCAGAGTAAAGGATGTTATTGAGGGTGCAGGAGGGTTTACGGATAACGCTGATTTAAAACAGGTTAACTTAGCATTACAAGTAGAGGACGAAATGGTTATTTATGTTCCCAGTATTGACGAAGAAATAGAAGGAGATATAACGGTTACTCAAGCGAATGATAGCAAGATATCGCTTAATAAAGCAACTATAGAGGAACTGCAAACATTGAACGGAATTGGTCCTGCTAAAGCAGCTGCTATCATCGCTTATCGGGAGGAGTTTGGACCATTTAAGGAAATTAACGAATTATTAGAAGTGAGTGGAATTGGGGAAAAGTCACTAGAAAAGATACAAAAACAACTTAAATTAAATTGACGTAAGGCTACATTACCCGATAAAATAATTGTAAGATTTTGTAGAAGGGCGGGGTGGAAATGAATAGAATTAAATGGGATCAATATTTTATGGCTCAAAGTCATTTAATAGCTTTACGTAGTACATGCACTCGTTTGACAGTTGGGGCAACAATCGTAAGAGATAAACGAATGATTGCAGGAGGATATAATGGTTCAATCTCTGGCGGTACCCATTGCATAGATGAAGGTTGCTATGTCATTGATAATCACTGTGTCAGAACAATACATGCTGAAGTGAATGCACTCCTTCAATGTGCAAAATTCGGTGTTCCTACTGAAAATGCAGAGATATATGTGACGCATTTTCCTTGTTTACAGTGCTGTAAGGCCATAATTCAAGCTGGAATAAAAGCAGTTTATTATGCTGTTGATTACAAAAACCACCCATATGCGATTGAACTTTTTGCTGGTGCAAATGTAAAGGTGGAGCAGGTACCTCTATACGAAGCGGTAATTGATATTAAATCAAATGAAAAACTAAACTTTTTCAATAAATTAATAGACAAGCTAGATGAGTCCGGGGCAGAAGAAAAGGAAATTCAGGAACTACATGAACAGGCTGCAGCATTATTTTCAACTACTTTGGAGTAGATTGTTAATGTATTGGGACTATGTACAGGGAAAGTTGTTTTATATTGCCTTGTTTGCTTTATTTGGTATCATAGTCCCTTATACCTTATTTCATTGGATATCTTTACTCTTCCCCTTATCATTCCTTATTTATATAATCCTCCGACACCACTTCATTTTTGTAGTTACCTGTCTGTGTGTATTTTTCTTCTTTATGACTCTATTTGTTATAACTGATAATAACAACATTTCCACACTATCTTATGATAAAGAAACTCTAAATGGAAAAGTGATTGATTCTCCTGACATTAATGGTGATAAACTAACTGCAACTATAAAAATACCCTCAAATGAAAAAGTATTACTGACATATATCATTAAAACAGAAGAAGAAAAAAATAAGCTTAGTACGCATTTTCAAGTAGGGATATCCTGTTCATTTATGGGAACATTGGAGCGGCCGGAAGTATCCCGAAATCCCAATGCATTTGATTATAAAAAATATTTATATCTTAAGGAAATACATTGGTTGTATGAAATAAAAGAGATAGACCTAGGTAATTGCAATACAGTGGAAAAATTCGACATAATGAAGACTCTTTTGAAAGTCAGAAAAAAAGGAGTCCAACAGATAGAAACGTATTTTGATGGGACATCTGCCGGGATGGTACAAGCACTTATTTATGGAGAACGAAGAAATATCTCCACCGATATAGTCAGTTCGTATCAATCACTAGGCTTAATCCATCTTCTAGCCATTTCTGGATTACATGTAGGCCTAATGACAGGAATGTTTTTCTTTTTACTAATACGATTAGGCATAACTCGAGAATTTGCTGCAACCATACTCCTCTGTTTTCTGCCGATTTATATGATTATAGCTGGGGGTTCTCCTTCTGTAATACGCTCTGTTTTGATGACAATGATTGTGTTAATAAGTTTGTTGTGGTTTAAAAAGGTAAGTATCCTAGACGTTATCAGTATTGCATTTATTATAATGCTTGCCGTAAATCCATATTTAGTTGTTAACATAGGCTTTCAGCTTTCGTTTATTGTGAGCTTTTCTTTGGTGCTTTCTTCAGGCGTTATTTTTAGAAAATATAACCATTTTCTATCTTCGTTATTTGCTGTTTCCTTCGTTTCACAAATTAGTTCCATGCCTATTCTTTTGTATCATTTTTATGAATTCTCCTTATTAAGTCTTCCGTTAAATATGCTTTATGTTCCTTTATACTCTGTAATCATATTACCCATGGCATTACTAACAGTGTTCCTACTGGGAGTAATAGAGCCGTTAGGACTCATATTAACTTCCATACTAACATTCATACTAAATGTATCTAATCACGTAACCTTGTTCTTTTCTGGGTTTTCGTTTTCTGTCTTAACTCTTGGTAAGCCATCTTTTGTGTTAATGGTTTTATATGTTTTATCCATATTTTATTATGTAAAAGAATGGGAAAAACATAAAAGATGGTTACAAAAAGCTATTATTGGCCCCATATTGTTAATTGGAATTCAGTTCTTGCTACCGTTTGTAAATCCTACTGGTGAGGTCACGATGCTGGATGTAGGACAAGGAGATAGTATTGTCGTGGAGCTTCCGTATAGAAAAGCTGTCTATCTAATAGATACAGGAGGAACAGTAGAATTTGAAAAAGAGGACTGGAGAAAAAGACGAACTGAATTTTCTACAGGTGAGGATATCATCCTTCCATATTTGGCATCAAGAGGAATTCGAAGTCTTTCGAGAGTAATCATTACTCACGGTGACCAGGATCATATTGGTGGTGCAGAAGATGTATTAAGAAGCATCTCAGTCGATATGCTTGTGCTCGCTACCAATAAAAGTAAGAATTCACAACAAGAAGAGAATTTGCTTAAGTTAGCCGCAGAGAAAAATATATCTATAGAAATGGTTGAGATTGGAAAAATGTGGTCGGAAGGAGACTATTCATTTTATGTGTTGGGGCCAAATGGAAGTGAGAGGCAAGAGAATGACAATTCAATTATCTTGTATTCAGAGCTGGGAGGACTAAAGTGGCTGTTCATGGGGGATACAGAGAAAAGTGGGGAGCAGAGCTTTATATCTACATATAAGAATATAGAAGTAGATGTATTGAAAGTAGGTCACCACGGTAGCAAAACATCATCTACAGAGTTTTTTATAAAGAAAGTAAATCCTGAGGTGGCATTAATTCCGGTGGGAAAAAACAATCGATTTAATCATCCACACCCAGAGGTTGTAAAACGACTTAATTCTTCAAATATTCATGTATACCGCACTGATTTAAATGGGGCTGTTTCTTACCGTTTTTCGAAAAAGAAAGGAACCTTTCGGACGATAATTCCATAATATATAAAGGGAAACGAAAAGAGACTGCCACAATTGGGCAGTCTCTGTTTGACAGTATGTATGCTGTCCTTATTATGATCCAATAACTTTAATAAGCATTGCAATAATAAAAATAGTAGCAAAGAATCCAAATGAAGCAATGAATCCTATACCAGCGTCAATAACGTCATTACGAGTGTTTTGCTTATTATTTTCAAATTCGTTCACTGTAACCCCTCCTAAACAGTTATAGTATAGCCCAACTCAAAAAAAAAATCTATATGTCATTAAAAAGAAGCACACTATTTCCCTTATTATCCGATACTCTTCCACTTTTAACAACAGTTGTCACAAATAGTTCACATTATATCGGAAAGCCTAATAGTACATAGATATAGTGTGGTTGCTTTAAAAAATCATTACTCGGCAAGTTACCCGGGGCTTGCCTGGTAATGTTTATTATATAGATAGGGAATTGGGTAACCAATTCCCTTTTGTCATTCTCTTTGTTGAAATATTTTTGATTTACCGATACGATAAAATAGAAAGAAAAAAGTTGGTAGTTGGAGAGGTAATACATGAACCTTGATCTTTGGAAAAAAATTAAGAAGAAACAATTCGCCCCGATTTATTTATTACTTGGAACTGAGACGTTCCTACTACAAGAAACGAAGGATTTACTTATAAAAAATGGGTTACATGAAGATGAAAAAGATTTTAATTTGTCTATCTTTGATATGGAAGAGACACCAATTGAAGTAGCAATTAGTGATGCGGAAACGTTACCTTTTATGGGAGAGCGGAAAATTGTTATCATTCAAAATCCTTCCTTTTTAACAGCGGAAAAAACTAAAGAGAAAGTTGAGCACAATATTCAAAGTCTGGAACAGTATATTAAGGAACCAGTCCCTTTTACGATTCTTGTATTTTTAGCTTCGTATGAAAAACTGGATGAACGAAAAAAAATAGTAAAACAACTTAAAGCAAATGCAGAGGTTTTTACAGTAAATACACTAAATGACCAAGATTTACATAAATGGATTTCAGAGCGAGCACAACAATATGAGGTTACAATTAGTTCGACCGCTACCCAGGAGCTCTTACAAGTAGCTGGAACTAATCTTATGATAATCGCTCAAGAACTAGAAAAAATGTGTCTTTATGTAGGCGCTAATGGTTCAATTACAGAGGAAACAGTAAGACTTCTTGTTCCGAGATCGTTGGAACAAAATATTTTTTCGTTAATAGACAAAGTAGTAAATCGAAAATTAAATGAGGCACTACGAATTTTTTATGATTTACTTCAAAATAATGAAGAACCCCTAAAAATTCTATCCTTACTGGCAACACAATTTAGACTAATCTACCAGGTTAAGGTACTTTCTAAACAAGGCTATGGTCAGCAGCAAATAGCAGGGAATATAAAAGTACATCCTTTTCGTGTGAAGCTTGCAAGTGGACAAGCAAACCTATTTTCTGAAGAAGAACTGCTTGGGATAATAAATCAATTAGCAGAAGCCGATTATGAGATGAAAAGCGGGAAAAAGGATAAACAACTGATTTTAGAGTTATTTATTATGAATTTGGCAAGGTAGAACATTAATTGTGGTGTTGACTTTCAAAGTGGTAAGTACCAAAATAACTAAAGGTTTTTGGCTTTACTATCTATGGCTTTCATAATTTGCAAAGTATATAAACAAAAAAACGACTCATCAGAGTCGTTTTTTTAATTATTATGCGTTAACCTCGTTAAGTTTTTTAGCTAGACGAGACTTTTGGCGGTCAGCAACATTCTTATGGATAAGACCTTTACGAGCAGCTTTGTCAAGCTTGCTAGCAGCAGTTACATAAGCTGCTTTTGCGTTGTCAGCATCGTTGTTAGCAACAGTTGCTTCGAAGTTTTTAACAGCAGTACGCATTGCAGACTTTACAGTTGCATTATGTGCACGGCTTTCATCACTTGTTTTTACGCGTTTGATAGCTGATTTAATATTTGGCATACTTTCACCTCCTGCGAATATCAAGATGATCTAATACGATCAATCATTTTCGAAAATGAATGAAAACCTATATTTATAAAGTTTTCTTTGCGTTAATGACCAGAATAAAGTCTTTAGATATTCTGATGTCGAACAAATGATATTCTATCAAATTGGAGGTAATAATGCAATACCATTATATGCTTACTAAAAGATAAAAATTGAATGAACAGTATTTACTCAGGCAAAGCTATACATAGTATGTAAAAAAACTAGTCTTCAATTTGAAGTTACCTGAGCTAACAAAATGGGAGGTTATTATATTGGGCGAGCAACTTGATTTGAGCAAATACTCTGTGCGAACAGATTTAGCACTTGAAGCACGAACGATGGCAGTAGAGGAACGAAATAAAAAAAGGCAACAAGAGCAAGAGCCTGTTTCCGATATTGAAGGAGTAATAGTTAAAGAAAGAGATGTTGATGGAATTAAAATTTCAACAGTAGAGATTACAGAAGAAGGCGCAAATGCGATTGGAAAGAAAAAAGGGAATTATCTTACACTAGAGGTACAAGGAATAAGACAAAAAGACTCTGAGCTTCAACAAAAAGTTCAAGAAGTGTTTGCGAAGGAGTTTAGTCACTTTCTTCAAAAGCTTAATATCTCGAAAGATGCAAGTTGTTTAGTAGTAGGGTTAGGGAACTGGAATGTAACTCCCGATGCATTAGGGCCGATTGCAGTAGAAAACTTGGTTATCACAAGACACTTATTTAATTTACAACCTGAAAGTGTCCAAGAAGGATTTCGGTCCGTAAGTGCGATTGCTCCGGGGGTAATGGGGATAACTGGTATCGAAACGAGTGACATAATTTATGGTGTAATTGAGAAATCGAAGCCGGATTTTGTAATAGCAATTGATGCATTGGCTGCACGTTCTGTGGAACGTGTAAATTCTACCATACAAATATCAGATACAGGGATTCATCCAGGATCAGGTGTGGGCAATAAGCGTAAAGAACTTAGTCAAGATTCACTTGGTATTCCGGTTATCGCTATTGGAATTCCGACAGTTGTAGACGCCGTTTCTATTACTAGTGATGCAATTGACTTTATTTTAAAGCATTTTGGTAGAGAAATGAGAGAAGGTGGGAAACCTTCACGTTCACTAGTACCAGCAGGTATGACATTCGGAGAAAAAAGAGTGTTAACTGATGAAGATTTGCCTGGAGAACAGGAACGAAATACATTCTTAGGAATTGTCGGAAATCTACCAGAGGATGAAAAAAGAAAATTAATTCACGAGGTTCTTGCTCCATTAGGACACAACTTAATGGTTACTCCAAAAGAAGTTGATGTTTTCATTGAGGATATGGCGAATGTGATAGCGGGTGGACTAAATGCTGCGTTACACGGTCAAATTGGACAAGATGAAATAGGGGCATATACTCACTAAGAAAAGTTAATGAAATCTAGCAAATAGGTTCTACCAATCAAAGTCTGCACATATCAATATGATAGACAGACTTTGAGGAGGTAGAATATGAAAGGCTATAGAGCAACTGGAATGATGGTATCAATACAAGGGACAAGCATTGTAAAAGGGATTTTATTCCTCATATTTTGCTTTATATTACTTTTTACAATAACAGGTGCAATCGTTTCTCTGAAGCCTGAGTATCGAATCACGTCCTCAACAATTGGTAATGTAGCGACAAACCTAACAGGAGAATCACTGATCCATTTACTAGGGTACGAAAATCGTTATTTTACTCAAGCTCTAACTGACTCTTCTAGCAAACCGAATTATGCGTCTGCTGTGTTTAAAGCAGCTACAAATATGAATTTGGATGACCCGAGAAGTTTCTTAGGCCGTGAGCTTCCAGGATTTTCAATTTTCGATGGAAAAATCATAGTTGCTGGTGAAGGTACCAACTATACGAATATGCCTGTCGAATCTCCTCCACCATTAGAAGTATTACTAGATGAAAGGCAAGCAGCAACACAAAACATAGAACAGTTGGAAAGACCAGAAGATGCTGAAGCATTGCCGCCACCAACGATGACAACAGGTGATAAGAAGGTTGTGTTTATTTATCATACACATTCATATGAATCATATCTTCCACACTTAAAAGTAGGAGATGATCCAAATAAAGCTGTGCATCCAGAGATGAACGTAACAAAGGTTGGTGAGATGCTAGGCGAGGAGTTGCAAGCCAGAGGAATTGGCAGCCAAGTGGATACAACAAATATGAAAACTTACCTGGATCAAAAAGGCTACAATTGGAACCAATCCTATAAGGCTTCTGGTGAGCTATTTGTGAGTGCAATGGGTAACAATAGAGAATTAACACATTTTATTGATATACATCGAGACTCCAAGCGGAAAAACGACACTACTATAACAATCAACGGAAAAGAATATGCAAGGATTGCCTTTGTAGTTGGAACTGATAACCCATCATATGAAAAAAATGTTGAAATTGCTAAGAACCTACATCAACTACTGGAAAAAAAATTTCCTGGTCTTAGCAGAGGAATACTAGATCAAGGTGGACCTGGCAATAATGGAGTATATAACCAAGATAAATCGAATAATGCAATCTTAATAGAGTTTGGCGGAGTCGACAATAATTTTGAAGAACTTAGAAGGACATCAGCTGCAGTTGCAGATGTATTCGCAGAATACTACTGGCAAGCGGAAAAAGTAAATGCAACAGATTCTAGTAAGGAATAACCTTATTAAGGAGTAATTTCAATGGCTAAATTCATGATGAAATGTTTCTTTATTCTAACTGTACTCTTATTTGGAGTACTAATCGGAATGCAACAAGCAAATGAGGGCATGAAGAAGATGAGGGGGTATGATGACCCTTCTCTTCAAGGTGCTTTTCATATTACTGACTCTAGTAATGGAGAAGTTGAAGCATCCGTATTAGGTAGAAAAGTAACAAGTCATGATTTAGAAGAAAAGCAGCAGCAGCTTGAGGAAGTAGAGGCATTCAACTTATTCTCAAGTATTGGAGAAAAACTAGGGGAGGGAATAAGCGCTCTATTTGAAAAAGCAATGGCTGCTATGGGAAATGCTATTGGGGGTATCCTTGAAAAACTGTGATGTCGAAGAGTTTGCTGGGTAAAGGGGCAAACTCTTTTTTCTATTCTAACATTTTGCATTCTCCAATGATAAAAACCTTATTCTATTCTTAATTGAATGTATTTAATTTGTTCTGTATAATCTAATCTAGTGTAGTTTAAATACGAAAACTAAATATGGTATCAACTAGTTAAAATTGTCCAGCACTTGTCGGGTATAAACATGGTGCTTGCGCTTTTCTGATACAGGAGGATTTTTTGATGAACAAAGAAGAGAGACTTAAGAGACAGTCTAAAATACGAAATTTTTCAATCATTGCTCATATAGATCATGGGAAGTCTACATTAGCAGACCGTATATTAGAAAAAACAAACGCTTTAACGCATCGTGAAATGAAAGACCAATTGCTAGATTCGATGGATTTAGAAAGAGAACGTGGGATTACGATCAAGCTAAATGCTGTTCAATTAAAATATAAAGCGAATGACGGAGAAGAATATATTTTTCATTTAATAGATACTCCGGGACATGTTGACTTTACGTATGAGGTTTCACGAAGCTTAGCTGCTTGTGAAGGTGCTGTGTTGGTTGTTGATGCAGCGCAAGGTATTGAGGCACAAACACTTGCTAACGTATATCTAGCTCTAGATAATGACCTTGAAATTTTACCTGTTATTAATAAGATTGATTTACCTAGTGCCGACCCAGAACGTGTAAGACAAGAAGTTGAGGATGTAATAGGTCTTGATGCATCTGAGGCTGTATTAGCTTCAGCAAAAGCAGGAATTGGAATCGAAGAAATACTTGAGCAAGTAGTAGAAAAGGTTCCAGCACCTCAAGGTGACCCAGAAGCTCCTTTAAAGGCACTTATTTTTGACTCTTTATATGATCCATACCGCGGAGTAGTAGCTTATATACGTGTAGTAGAAGGAACAGTTAAACCAGGTGACAAAATAAAAATGATGGCAACTGGCAAGGAATTCGAGGTAATTGAAGCGGGAGTATTTACACCTCGTGCCACTCTTCAGGATGAGTTAACTGTTGGTGATGTTGGATTTTTAACGGCAGCTATCAAAAATGTGGGAGATACTCGGGTTGGTGATACTATTACAAATGCGAAAAATGGTGCTACAGAGGCACTGCCAGGTTATAGACGTCTAAATCCAATGGTGTTCTGTGGACTATATCCAATTGATACTGCGAGATATAATGATTTGCGTGAAGCGTTAGAAAAGCTTGAATTGAATGATGCAGCACTACAATTCGAACCAGAAACTTCTCAAGCTCTTGGGTTTGGATTCCGATGTGGATTCCTTGGCCTATTGCACATGGAAATCATCCAAGAACGAATTGAAAGAGAATTCAAGATTGACTTAATTACAACAGCACCAAGTGTTATCTATGATGTATTTTTAACTGATGGATCAGATCTTCGAATTGATAACCCTTCAAATATGCCTGATCCACAAAAAATCGATCGAATTGAAGAGCCGTATGTTAAGGCAACAATGATGGTACCAAATGATTTTGTAGGTGCTGTCATGGAACTTTGCCAAGGAAAACGTGGTATTTTTATTGATATGCAATACCTAGATGAAAATCGTGTAAGTATTGTTTACGAAATACCATTAGCCGAAATTGTATATGATTTCTTTGATCAGTTAAAATCTAGTACAAAAGGATACGCATCCTTTGATTACGAGTTAATTGGCTACAAGCCATCAAAACTGGTTAAAATGGACATCCTTTTAAATACTGAAAAAGTTGATGCACTTTCCTTTATTGTTCACCGTGATTCAGCGTATGAACGTGGAAAAGTAATTGTTGAAAAACTTAAAGAACTAATTCCTAGACAACAATTCGAAGTACCAATTCAAGCAGCGGTTGGTCAAAAGATTATTGCCCGGTCAACAATTAAAGCAATGCGTAAGAACGTATTGGCTAAATGTTATGGTGGAGACATTTCCCGTAAACGTAAGCTTCTTGAGAAACAAAAAGAAGGTAAAAAGCGTATGAAGCAGGTTGGATCTGTTGAAGTACCACAAGAAGCATTTATGGCTGTGTTGAAAATGGACGATAAGTAAAAACACATTACAGGTACCGCAGACTTTATCTGCGGTACTTGTCTATTTTTACTTAAAAAATTATCTAGTAAAGTCTTTAAATAAAAAAGGAAGTGATTCTTTGGTACAAGCAGCATACCTTCACATCCCGTTTTGTGAACAAATTTGTCATTATTGCGATTTTAATAAAGTGTTTTTACAAGGTCAGCCTGTTGATGAATATTTAACTTCCATGGATAAAGAACTGAAAAATACTGTAAAAGCATATCCGCCAGAACGAATGAAAACAATATTTGTTGGTGGTGGAACTCCAACTGTACTTTCTGAAAGACAACTAGAGTTCCTTTTAGCTAGTATTAACAGATATTTGATACCTAGAGAAGAAAATCTTGAATTTACGTTTGAAGCCAATCCGGGAGATTTATCAGAGGGAAAATTAAAGGTTTTATATAACTCAGGTGTTAATCGACTAAGTTTTGGCGTTCAGACTTTTGATGACGAACTGTTAAAAGGGATAGGTAGAACCCACCGGCAAAAAGATGTTTACCATACGATTGAACTAGCGAAGAAGGTTGGTTTTGAAAACATAAGCATTGATTTGATGTACGCATTGCCACACCAAACAGTAGAAAGCTTTAAAGAATCTCTTGATATTGCCTTTTCACTAGATATTGAACATGTATCTGCGTATTCGCTAATTATTGAGCCGAAGACAGTTTTTTATAATCTCATGAGAGTAGGTAAACTTCAGCTCCCTAGTCAGGAAAATGAGGCAGTTATGTATGAACTATTGATAAAGGAAATGGAAAAGCATCATTTTCATCAGTATGAAATTAGTAATTTTGCCAAGACGGGTTATGAAAGCCGTCATAATCTAACTTATTGGAACAATGATGAATATTTTGGTATTGGTGCTGGTGCTCACAGCTATGTCGATGGAAAAAGAATTACAAACGCTGGCCCAATTAAGAAATATATGTCATTAATTGATGAAAATGATTTTCCATATATCGACACCCACAAAGTAACAACACAAGAAAAGATGGAGGAAGAACTGTTTCTCGGTTTAAGAAAGATAGCAGGGGTTTCAATCGCTCATTTTAAAGAAAAATTTAATGTGAATATTTCAAATGTTTTTGCTCAACAGATTGAAGAACAGAAATCGAAGGGTCTGTTAGAAGAAGTGGAAGGATTTCTTCGTTTAACCCATAAAGGTAAATTTTTAGGGAATGAAGTTTTTCAGGCGTTTCTGCTATAGAAAACAATAAATTTTTAGTTTTGTAATCCGAAATATTTTACTATCTATAAATGTGCTTTATTTGCTCTTTGAATAAAGTTAAATCGTTGACAATACAATTCTTATTTGGTAATTTATTTATAGAATTAGCACTCACATTTAATGAGTGCTAACAGAGGTGATGTTCCTTGCTAACAGATCGTCAGCTACTAATTCTTCAGGTTATTATTGATGACTTTATTAGATCTGCACAACCAGTAGGATCAAGAACATTGTCGAAAAAAGATGAGATTGTGTTTAGCTCAGCAACTATTCGCAATGAAATGGCAGATCTAGAAGAACTCGGTTTTATCGAGAAGACACACAGCTCATCAGGAAGAGTGCCTTCGGAAAAAGGCTATCGTTATTATGTTGATCATCTACTCTCGCCTAGTCGATTATCTCTTAAAGAAAAACAAGAGCTAAAATCGATTTTCGCTGAGAAAATCTATGAACTTGAAAAGATTGTACAAAAATCGGCACAAATCTTGTCTGATCTAACTAATTACACTTCAATAGTACTTGGACCTGCCTTTAAAGAAAATAAGGTAAAAAGATTACAAATTGTACCGATTAATCACGAAACAGCTGTAGCTATTATTGTTACAGATAATGGCCATGTTGAAAATCGCACTATCTCATTCCCAGAATCAATAGACCCTAGTGATATTGAGAAAATGGTGAATATATTAAACGAGCGACTTGTTGGAGTACCTCTAACAGAGCTTAAAAACAAAATATATAAAGAAGTTGCCATGCTGCTAAAAACAAATATTCGTAATTATGATTCGGTTTTAAATGTGTTAGACCATACACTTACTGTACAAACAGAAGAGAAAGTCTATATCGGCGGTAAGACAAATATGCTAAGTCAACCCGAATTTCACGATATTGAAAAAGTGCGTTCTCTGTTTAGTATGATTGATAGTGAACATGAGTTCTCAAGACTACTACGTACAGATAAAGCTGGTATTAATATTAAAATCGGTCATGAAAACAATAATATTGCGATGAATAACTGCAGTCTAATAACGGCAACATATTCTGTTGGTTCCGAGCATCTTGGTTCCATTGCCATATTGGGACCTACGAGGATGGAATATTCACGAGTTATTAGCATCTTACAACATATAAGTCAGGACTTCACTAAGGTTCTTACCAAGTTGTATCAAAATGAATAGCAGTGGCTATATTTAGTAAAGGGTGTTTTTCACCCTTATACATATACTAATCAACAAAAAGCGGGCGCAAATGCATCATGGCCCAATTTATTAGACGATAAACCTACTTTAAGGGAGGTGAAAAAATTGGCTAACGAGAAAGAAACAGTTACAGAAAAGACTAATGTAGAAACTGAAGAAGTACTAGAAACAATTGAACAAGTAGAAGCAGAATTAGTAGAAGACAGAGAAAATGAAGTGCAAGATGAATTATCGAAAGCCAATGAGAGAATAGCTGAACTTGAAGCTAAGCTTGAGGAGGCAGAAAATCGCATTTTACGTAACCAAGCTGACTTCGAAAATTATAAGAGACGTGTTCGCTTAGATCAGGAAACAGCAACTACATATAGAGCTCAAAGCTTAGTAAATGATTTATTACCAGCTCTTGACAACTTTGAAAGAGCTCTTCAAATAGAAGCAAAAGACGAGCATTCAAAATCAATTCTGCAAGGTATGGATATGGTTTACCGCAGTATTGTGGAAGCATTGAAAAAAGAAGGTGTTGAACCAATCGAAGCTGTTGGGGCATCTTTTGATCCACATGTTCACCAAGCTGTTATGCAGGTAGAAGATCCTGATGTAGAATCTAATGTTGTTATAGAAGAGTTCCAAAAAGGATATAAACTAAAGGATCGAGTTTTACGTCCTTCAATGGTTAAAGTAAATCAATAAACTAATAGTGACAAAATAAGGAGGTTATTTCCATGAGTAAAATCATTGGTATAGACTTAGGTACAACTAACTCATGTGTGGCTGTGATGGAAGGTGGAGAAGCAAAGGTTATTCCTAACCCTGAGGGTAACCGAACTACTCCTTCTGTTGTTGCATTCAAAAATGGTGAAAGACAGGTTGGTGAGGTTGCGAAGCGTCAAGCTATCACGAACCCAAACACAATTATTTCTATTAAACGTCATATGGGAACAGATTATAAAGTAGATGTCGAAGGTAAGCAATATACTCCACAAGAAGTATCAGCAATCCTTCTTCAATATTTTAAATCTTATGCAGAAGAATATCTTGGAGAAAAAGTAACAAAAGCTGTAATTACAGTTCCCGCTTATTTTAATGATGCAGAACGTCAAGCAACAAAGGATGCAGGAAAAATTGCTGGTCTTGAGGTTGAACGTATTATTAACGAACCAACAGCAGCAGCACTTGCTTACGGACTAGATAAGACTGACGAAGATCAAACAATTCTTGTCTATGACCTTGGTGGTGGTACGTTTGACGTTTCAATTCTTGAACTTGGTGATGGCGTATTTGAAGTTAAATCTACTGCCGGTGACAACCGTTTAGGTGGAGATGACTTTGACCAAGTAGTTATCGACTATTTAGTAGATCAATTTAAAAAGGAAAATGGAATTGATCTTTCGAAAGATAAAATGGCGTTACAACGTTTAAAAGATGCTGCTGAAAAAGCGAAGAAGGATCTTTCAGGTGTTACATCAACGCAAATCTCATTACCATTTATTACAGCTGGTGAAGCTGGTCCATTACACTTAGAGATTTCATTAACTCGTGCTAAGTTTGATGAGCTAACTGCTGGATTAGTTGAGCGTACAATGGGACCTACTCGTCGTGCATTACAAGATGCTGGTTTATCTGCTAGCGAGATTGATAAGGTAATCCTTGTTGGTGGATCAACTCGTATTCCTGCTGTACAAGAAGCTATTAAAAAAGAACTGGGCAAGGAACCTCATAAAGGTGTTAACCCTGACGAAGTGGTGGCACTTGGTGCTGCAATTCAAGGTGGGGTTTTAACTGGTGATGTTAAAGATGTAGTATTATTAGACGTTACACCATTATCACTTGGAATTGAAACAATGGGTGGAGTTTTCACACGTCTAATTGAACGTAATACAACAATTCCAACAAGTAAGTCACAAGTATTCTCAACTGCTGCTGATAATCAAACAGCTGTAGATATCCATGTACTTCAAGGTGAACGTCAGATGGCAGCCGATAATAAAACATTAGGACGCTTCCAATTAACTGACATTCCGCCGGCACCACGTGGTGTTCCACAAATTGAAGTTACATTTGATATTGATAAAAACGGTATTGTAAATGTTAAAGCCAAGGATCTAGGAACTAATAAGGAACAAGCAATTACAATCCAATCTTCTTCAGGTCTATCAGATGATGAAGTACAGCGCATGGTTCGTGAAGCAGAAGAAAATGCAGAAGCAGACAAAAAGCGTAAAGAAGAAGTTGAACTTCGAAACGAAGCTGACCAATTAGTATTTACAGCTGACAAAACGCTTAAAGATCTTGAAGGAAAAGTTGATGAAGCAGAAATTGCAAAAGCTACTGAAGCAAAAGACGCTCTGAAACAAGCGATTGAAAAGAATGACCTTGAGGAAATCCGTGCGAAAAAGGATGCACTTCAAGAAGTAGTTCAACAACTTTCAGTAAAACTTTATGAGCAAGCAGCTCAAGCTCAGCAAGCAGCTCAAGGTGCAGATGCAGGCAAAAAGGACGACGATGTCGTAGATGCTGAATTCGAAGAAGTAAAAGACGATAAATAGAAAAGCGGAGGCGAGCGTCGCTGCGAGCCGTAGCTAGACAAGTATAAAAGCATAGAACGTTCACTATAAGAATTGCCTATGCAATTCTTAGCAAAAAAGTCGAAGTCAGGCATGTCTTGGCTTTGACTTTTTTAGTGTTGAACACGGACTAACCACGAATAAGCCAAAAGTAAGAACTTTTTAGCGTATAAAAAAGTATTGGAGTACTTTCTTATGCGCTAAAGGATTATGTGAAATACTGGTTAATAACAAACAAGGCAGTTGATTTTATTGCCTTTTCCTCAAAATAAATGATAAAATATTCTTTATGTGAATGATGCGGGAGTGGATTTGATGAGTAAAAGAGATTATTATGAGGTACTCGGGGTTTCGAAAAGTGCTAGCAAGGATGAAATAAAAAAAGCATATCGAAAATTATCGAAAAAATATCATCCCGATATCAATAAAGAAGCGGATGCTGCAGATAAATTTAAAGAAATAACAGAGGCGTATGATGCCCTAAGTGATGATAATAAACGGGCTCACTATGACCAATTTGGTCACGCAGATCCAAACCAGGGCTTTGGTGGATTTGGTGGAGGTTCTGACTTTGGCGGTGGATTTGGATTTGAAGATATCTTCAGTTCTATTTTTGGAGGCGGGACAAGACGAAGAGACCCAAATGCTCCACGTCAAGGAGCGGACTTGCAATACACAATGACGTTGCAGTTTGAAGAAGCTGTATTTGGTAAAGAAACTGATATAGAAATTCCACGTGAAGAAGAGTGTTCAACATGTGATGGATCTGGTGCAAAACCAGGAACGAAGCCGGAAACATGTTCACATTGTCATGGGACTGGGCAGCTAAATGTTGAGCAAAATACTCCTATCGGTAGAATTGTTAATCGTCGAGTTTGTCATCATTGTAGTGGAACAGGTAAATTTATTAAAAATAAATGTTCTACATGCAGCGGTAGTGGCAAAGTAAAAAAACGTAAAAAAATTCACGTCAAAATCCCTGCTGGTATTGATGATGGTCAACAACTTCGTGTATCAGGTCAAGGGGAACCAGGTGTTAATGGAGGTCCTCCTGGAGATCTGTATGTTGTATTCCATGTGCGTTCTCATGAATTCTTTGAAAGAGATGGTGACGATATATATTGTGAAATGCCATTAACGTTTGCACAGGCAGCACTTGGTGACGAAATTGAAGTTCCTACTTTACATGGAAAAGTGAAGTTGAAAATTCCAGCTGGTACACAAACAGGAACTAAATTCCGTCTCCGTGGAAAAGGTGTACAAAATGTTAGAGGTTATGGTCAGGGTGACCAACATATTCACATTCGTGTAATTACACCAACAAAATTAACAGAAAAGCAAAAGCAATTACTACGTGAGTTTACAGAGATTAGTGGAAACGAAACTCCTGATGAACAGCATGATAACTTCTTTGCAAAAGTAAAACGAGCATTTAAAGGTGAATAAAGTGAAAGGCAAAAGCTCGGGGATTGGAAATTAGTTCTGCGCAGCAGCTTTTACGATAAACCTTTTAACTTTATTCAGCAGAAGTCCCCTACTTCTATAAGTGTGGGACGAATGCAAAAAGAGTATACAATTCAGTCGGGTTTCAAACTCCGACTGAATAAAGTTAAAGCCTCCGGCGGATGCCTCGATTTTTAAAAGGAAATCTTTCGAGCAAGCTCGAAAAAAATCGGGCGCAAATACGCCAAGGCGCATTTGATAATAATGGATTGGGGTTGGTAGAGATGAAATGGTCTGAAATTAGTATTCATACAACACAAGAGGCGGTTGAACCCATTTCGAATATTCTTCATGAGGCGGGTGCAAGTGGAGTTGTAATTGAAGATCCATTTGATTTAACAAAGGAACGTGAAAATATATTTGGTGAAATCTACCAACTTAATCCTGATGATTATCCAGAAGAGGGAGTAATTGTTAAAGCGTATTTACCTGTAAATAGCTTTTTAGGTGAAACAGTTGATGAAATAAAAGAGGCAATTAACAATCTATTACTTTTCGATATCGATTTAGGCCATAATAAAATAACAATAAGTGAAGTAAACGAAGAAGAATGGGCAACCGCTTGGAAAAAGTATTATAACCCTGTTAAGATTTCGGAAAAGTTCACAATTGTTCCTACATGGGAAACGTATGAGCCTGTAAGTAGTGATGAACTAATTATTGAACTTGACCCAGGGATGGCTTTCGGGACTGGGACACACCCTACAACTGTAATGAGCATTCAAGCATTAGAACGTACAGTAAAAAATGGTGATCAAATTATCGATGTTGGTACTGGATCAGGAGTGTTAAGTATTGCTGCTGCTATGTTAGGTGCCAAATCAGTTAAAGCTCTGGATCTTGATATCGTTGCTGTCGAGAGTGCAAAATTAAATGTCAAATTAAACAAGGTACATGACATCGTTTCTGTCTCTCAAAATAACTTGCTAGATGACATAGAAGGTCCAGTAGATGTGATCGTTGCAAATATTCTTGCCGAAATCATTGTGCGATTTACTGACGATGCTGCAAAAATAGTAAAACCTAATGGAACATTCATTGTTTCAGGGATAATTAACACAAAGAAACAAGAAGTAAAAGATAGCTTACTAAGTGCAGGTTTCCAAATTGAAGAGGTACTTGTAATGGAAGACTGGGTTGCAATAATTGCTAGAAAAAATATTGCATAATGCCTCAAGGTGCTCAGGTGGTGTAAGTAGATGCAACGATATTTTGTTGATGAATTAAATGATAGTCAAGCAGTTATTACTGGTGAAGATGTTCACCATATTACCCGTGTAATGCGGATGAATATAGGTGACAATATAATTTGCTGTAATAACGGAAAAATAGCTCAGTGTAGTATTACTGAAATTACCAATGATACTGTTTTTGCAGATGTTGTAGAATGGGTAGAGAACGCAAACGAACTACCAGTAAAAGTATGCATCGCCAGTGGACTTCCTAAAGGAGATAAGCTAGAGTATGTGATTCAAAAAGGGACCGAACTCGGCGCAACTGAGTTTGTCCCTTTTCTTGGCGCGCGTTCCATTGTAAAATGGGACAGTAAAAAAGGGCAAAAAAAGGTAGAACGTTGGAATAAAATTGCGAAGGAAGCGGCAGAACAGTCGCACAGAGCAGTTATTCCAGTTATACAACAACCGTTATCTTTAAAGGAATTAATAGCGCATAGTGATTTATATGATTATAAGCTAATTGCCTATGAAGAAGATGCAAAACGAGGAGAAAAATCTAATCTAGCACGTGTTTTATCGGAGCTAAAAGATGGACAATCTCTGTTGGTTATAATTGGGCCAGAAGGTGGCCTAAGTGAAAAAGAGGTTTTAATGTTACAGGAAGAAGGGTTTCTCTCATGTAGCTTTGGACCTCGAATATTGCGTACGGAAACAGCACCTTTATACGTTTTATCAGCTGTTTCTTATCATTTTGAATTAGCGAGGTGACAATAATGTCTTCAGTAGCGTTCCATACATTAGGTTGTAAAGTAAACCATTATGAAACGGAAGCAATTTGGCAGTT
The DNA here is from genome assembly GCF_047246645.1 of Ferdinandcohnia jepli. Classification (NCBI taxonomy): domain Bacteria; kingdom Bacillati; phylum Bacillota; class Bacilli; order Caryophanales; family Bacillaceae; genus Ferdinandcohnia; species Ferdinandcohnia jepli. The sequence continues at coordinate 164,276 of NZ_JBFOKR010000002.1, read as the reverse complement.
ATTTAAAGAAGCAGGCTATGAACGTACAGAATTCGAAAGCACTGCTGATGTATATGTTATTAATACTTGTACAGTTACTAACACTGGTGATAAAAAGAGTAGACAGGTTATTCGCAGAGCAATTCGTAAAAATCCAGATGCAGTTATTTGTGTAACAGGTTGTTACGCACAAACTTCTCCTGCAGAAATCATGGCGATTCCTGGTGTAGACATTGTTGTTGGTACACAAGACCGTAAAAAAATGCTCGGTTACATTGAACAATACCAGCAAGAACGTCAACCAATTAATGGTGTAGGTAATATTATGAAAACACGTGTCTATGAAGAACTAGATGTTCCTGCTTTCACAGACCGTACACGTGCTTCTCTAAAAATTCAAGAAGGTTGCAATAACTTCTGTACTTTCTGTATTATTCCGTGGGCTAGAGGATTAATGAGATCCCGTGACCCTGAAGAAGTTGTTAAACAAGCACAATCTCTTGTTAATGCTGGGTATAAAGAAATTGTATTAACAGGTATCCATACAGGCGGATACGGTGAGGATATGAAGGATTATAATTTAGCTGCACTTTTACGTGATCTCGAAAGCAAAGTTATTGGGCTAAAAAGAATCCGTATATCATCAATTGAAGCTAGTCAAATTACAGATGAAATTATTGAAGTTCTTGATAACTCAACAAAAATAGTTCGTCACTTACATGTCCCTCTTCAATCAGGGTCAAATACTGTATTAAAGAGAATGAGACGAAAATATACAATGGAGTTCTTTGCTGAACGGTTAAATCGCTTACGTGAGGCATTACCAGGACTTGCACTAACATCAGATGTTATTGTTGGTTTCCCAGGTGAGACAGAAGAAGAATTCATGGAAACCTACAACTTCATTAAAGAACATAAATTCTCTGAATTACATGTATTCCCATATTCTAAACGTACAGGTACTCCAGCAGCACGTATGGAAGATCAAGTTGATGAAGAAGTGAAAAATGAAAGAGTACATCGTTTAATTAGTCTATCTGACCAATTAGCAAAAGAATATGCATCTGTATATGAAGGCGAAGTATTAGAGGTAATTCCTGAAGAAGTCGATAAAGACAATCCATCTAGCGGTCTATATATAGGGTACACGGATAATTACTTGAAAGTAAAATTCAATGCAACTGAAGAGATGATTGGTAAAATTGTAAAAGTGAAAATCACTAAAGCTGGATATCCGTACAATGAAGGCCAATTTGTAAAGGTTGAAGAAGATTTCCCTGTGGTTGAAGAAGCAAGGACAACTGCATAGTCAATACGTTACAGCTAATCCCAAAAAGGAGGGTTAGCTTCTTTTTTTTGTCACATAATATTGTTAAAAGACATACATATTTCAGTGTAGTCAACTATCTCTATCAATGATATGATGTTAGAGGTACGTACAACTCATTTTCGAAAAGGAGTAATACATAATGACAAATATTGCAAAGATGATTGATCATACAGCCCTAAAGGCGGATACTACAAAATCACAAATTGAAAAACTTTGTGCAGAAGCGAAAGAATATGGATTTGCCTCTGTATGCGTAAATCCAACTTGGGTGGAAACTGCTGCGGCTTTACTACAAGGTACAGAAGTAAAGGTATGTACAGTAATTGGATTTCCACTAGGTGCTAATACACCGGAAACAAAAGGCTTTGAAACAAAAGATGCAATTGAAAAAGGTGCTACGGAAGTTGATATGGTTATCAATATTGGAGCATTAAAAGATAAAAATGACTCATTAGTTGAGCGAGATATTCTTGCTGTCGTTGAGGCTGCAAAAGGCAAAGCACTTACAAAGGTAATCATCGAGACAAGCCTTTTAACTGACGAAGAGAAGGTTCGAGCTTGTGAAATAGCTGTTAAAGCAGGAGCAGACTTTGTAAAAACTTCAACTGGTTTCTCTACAGGTGGAGCAACAGTAGAGGATATCAGACTAATGCGTAAAACTGTTGGACCAGATATAGGTGTAAAAGCTTCAGGTGGAGTACGTGATGTAAAAGGCACACAAGACATGATTGAAGCAGGTGCAACTCGTATTGGTGCAAGCGCAGGCGTTGCTATTGTAAATGGATTAACCGGATCTTCGGATTATTAAAATAGAAAGACTGACCGATTTTTTCTTCGGTCAGTCTTTTCAATTATGCAGGTCTATGTACTTTTAAAATAAACTTATTTAATAATCCTGTAAACGGCAAGAAAAGTAACGAAGTCAGTACATTAAAAATAAAACTAACATGTGCAATTTGTACATCTGGTAATGAAGTTAATAATGTTGCTATAGTACCCAACACATTTATAAATGGAAAAAATAATGCAACTCCTATGAGATTTATCCAGATATGCGCATAGGCAGCTAATTTTGCTTCATGACGACTACCGATACTGGCGATAAATGCAGTGATACAAGTACCGATATTTGCTCCTAGTAGAACAGCGATTCCAGCATCTAAGGATAAAAGTTTTTCATTCATAAAGCCCATGATAATTCCTGTTGTTGCAGTGCTTGACTGAATAATGGCGGTTAGTACTGTTCCAATACCTACTCCAAATAGCTCACTTTCATTTGTACGTTGAAAGAATGTGTGGATTGATGGAAACTCTGAGATTGGTCTCGCAAGCTGTTCAAACCCATTCATAGCCACAAACATACAGCCTAATCCGAATATAAAACCACCAAAGCTAAATACCTGCTGATTATTAATGAATAGGCATAAAAAACCTATAATTAATAATGGAATAATACCTTCATATATATCAAACGTAATAATTTCCGTTGTGAAAGTGGTTCCGATATTTGTTCCTAGTATAATTCCTATCGATTGTTTGAATGTTAAATAACCAGCTGCGATCAGCCCAATCACAAGTACCATTACAGCTGAACTACTTTGAATAATAGCTGTAATTATTGTTCCGGTGAGTAGTCCTTTAATGGGATTATCGGTAAAACGAATGAGCCAAACCTTTATCTTATCCCCTGTAAGATTGTAAAGGCCAGTCCTCATTACGGTCATACCAAATAAAAATATTGCAATAAATACTGCAAATAACGATACTAGTTCTAGCATTTTCTTTTCACCTCTTATCACATTGTATGGACAAGACTCAGTGAAAATGACTACTTAGAATTTTTTACTCTTTTTTGTGTAATGAAAATTTGTTTCTACATAAATTACAAATAACTAAACTGAAGAAATGTACTACTTATAGGGAAATTACTATACTGACTTAACCGCAATTAAGTGATGGTTATATGAAATACAGTTGACCTAAAATACAGGTTATATTATAATTGCAAAGTACATGTTTATTTTTTTGCCATGGTAATATTGAATTGGCAATTAAGATACTTACATGTATCTTAATTCGATGTTAGTGGTTGTTTTCGGAGGGAGGGAATTAGAATGTCAAAAACGGTCGTTCGTAAAAACGAATCGCTTGAAGATGCTCTTCGCCGCTTCAAACGTACTGTATCTAAATCAGGTACAATTCAAGAAGCTAGAAAGCGCGAATTCTATGAAAAGCCTAGCGTAAAGCGTAAGAAGAAATCTGAAGCTGCTAGAAAACGCAAATTCTAAAAGAGGGTGTAGTTTTATGAGTCTTCTCGAGCGTTTAAATTATGATATGAAACAAGCGATGAAGAATAAAGAGAAAGATAGACTATCTGTTATTCGAATGGTGAAAGCATCACTTCAAAATGAAGGGATTAAGCTTGGCGCCGGTGAACTTTCTGAGGATACAGAATTAACTGTTCTTACTCGTGAATTAAAACAACGAAAAGATTCCCTCCAAGAATTTAGTAACGCTGGTCGTGAAGATCTTGTTAATAAAATTCAAAATGAAATTGAGATATTAGAAGTATACCTTCCTAAACAACTATCTGAAGAAGAACTTACAGACATTGTTAAGGAAACAATAAGTGAGGTCAATGCTTCTTCAAAGGCTGAAATGGGCAAAGTGATGGCTGCTATTATGCCTAAGGTAAAAGGTAAGGCAGACGGTGGTTTAGTCAACAAAATCGTTCAACAGCAATTATCTTAAAGAAAAACACCTTACAATTTGTGTAAGGTGTTTTTTTACATATAACTTTGTCCCGTTTACTATCTTTTGTGTACGCTTGAACAGTTAGAAACAAAAAGGTGCCCCGCAAGAGCCGTATACGATACACACTTGTGTAAAAAGAAGCAAAAGGTGTCCCGCAAGAGCCGAATGCGATACACGCTTGAGTAAAAAGAAGCAAAGGGTGTCCCGGAAGAGCCGTATGTTATACACGCTTGATTAAAGTTAAGAAAATGGTGCAACAGATATATATATCACAATTAAACATACCGCGTTAGTAAAATAAATAAAGCAAAATAATAGATCTAAAAATTTTTAATAAAAACCTAGTAATAACACAATAAAATGAAACCAAAATGCAATGTGAATCGTAATACATAATATCCGGTTAAGATAATGGTATATAGGAAGGGGGTAACGCCTTGAAGAAATTGAGATTATTTATATATTTTACGTTTATACTATTACCTTTGCTTGTAATGCTAGTTCCAAACAAAAGCTATAGTGCCGATCAAGTGGTCTATATTATTCCACTGGAGGAAACCGTTGAAAAGGGGCTGAGTGCTTTTATTGACCGTGCAATTACAGACGCGGAGGATAAGGGTGCAAACCTCATAATCTTGGAAATTAATACACCAGGAGGAGCGGTTGACGCTGCAACAGCGATTGGAAAAAGAATTCAAGAAGCAACTATTCCAATAGTGGCATTTGTTAATAATGATGCAATCTCAGCTGGGGCGTTTATTGCATTAAATGCAGATGAAATTTATATGTCAGAAAATGCAAGAATGGGTGCTGCTGGTATAATTGATCAAGAAGGTAATACTGCTGATGAAAAAGCTGTGTCTTATTGGTTATCTGCTATGAAGGGGGCGGCTGAGCAAAACGGCCGAGATCCTATATATGCCTTGGCCATGGCGGATAAAGAAATAGATTTGCCTGAGCTTGGTGCACCAAAAGGTAAGTTTTTAACGTTAACTTCTAGTCAAGCCATAGAAGTTAAATATGCAGAAGGTATTGCACATGACCGTGCGGACCTGCTTAAAACCCTTGGGTATGAAAAAGCAGCGGTAGAAGTTGCGGAGGTAAGTTTTGCAGAAAAACTGGCTCGTTTTATCACAAATCCAATTGTTGTACCGATATTACTATCGATTGGTAGTTTAGGGCTTGTTGTTGAATTATATTCACCAGGCTTTGGTATCCCGGGTATTATGGGGATTTCCTCTTTATTACTGTTTTTCTATGGTCATTTAGTAGCTGGACTTGCAGGTATGGAGTCTGTGATACTGTTTGTAATAGGTATTGTCTTAGTTCTGCTAGAATTTGTTTTACCGGGGGGGATAATAGGTTTGGTAGGAGTAGGCGCAATATTAACAAGCTTTTTTATGGCCGGTAGTAGCATTTGGCTAATATCTGTTTCACTATTAATTGCATTACTTGTGACAATCGTTGTCTCAATTCTGTTAGTAAAAGTGTTCGGAAAAAAACTACATGCCTTTAGAAAGATTATCTTGTTTGATTCGACAAATACTGAAAGTGGTTATGTATCAAATCAAAACAGAAAAGAATTGATTGGTATGCAAGGATTCGCTTTAACCACTCTTCGACCATCAGGTACTGCCTTAATTAACAATGAAAGAATTGATGTAGTTACTGAAGGTGGTTATATTGAAAGTAACAAAAAAATAGAAGTGATCAAAACAGAAGGTTCTCGAATTGTTGTTCGGGAAGTTACTGAAATTGATAAATAATTTATTTTAGGAGGTAACAAAATGCCATCAGGAATGTTAGTTATTTTATTATTGGTAGCACTAGGTATTATTTTATTAGCAGTATTACTTACATTTGTTCCTGTTGCACTCTGGATTTCAGCATTAGCTGCTGGAGTTCGTGTCAGCATCTTTACACTAATTGGGATGAGATTACGTCGAGTTATACCAAATCGTGTAATTATTCCATTGATCAAGGCACAAAAAGCTGGGTTGGAACTTAATACGAATCAGCTGGAAAGCCACTATTTAGCAGGTGGTAATGTTGACCGTGTTGTTAATGCGCTAATTGCTGCACAACGTGCAAATATTGAGTTAACATTTGAACGTGCTGCTGCTATTGACCTTGCTGGTCGTGATGTTTTGGAAGCTGTTCAAATGAGTGTTAATCCTAAGGTTATTGAAACACCATTTATCTCTGGTGTAGCCATGGATGGGATTGAGGTAAAAGCAAAAGCTCGTATTACAGTACGTGCGAATATTGACCGACTTGTAGGGGGAGCTGGAGAAGAAACAGTTATTGCCCGTGTAGGTGAAGGTATCGTAAGTACAATTGGTTCACAGGTCGATCATAAGAAAGTTCTTGAAAATCCAGATATGATTTCTCGTACAGTTTTAGCAAAAGGCTTAGATGCTGGTACAGCATTTGAAATACTCTCAATTGATATTGCGGATATTGATATCGGTAAAAATATTGGTGCGGTTCTTCAAACTGACCAAGCTGAAGCTGATAAAAAGATTGCTCAAGCAAAAGCGGAAGAACGTCGTGCAATGGCTGTTGCAACTGAACAAGAAATGCGTGCTCGCGTAGAAGAAATGAAAGCGAAAGTTGTGGAAGCAGAAGCTGAGGTTCCTCTAGCGATGGCAGAGGCTTTACGTTCAGGAAATCTAGGTGTAATGGATTATACTAATCTGAAGAACATCATGGCAGATACTGATATGAGAGATTCGATTGGTAAGAGTACTCATACAAATGACGAAGATCAAAATAAAAAATAGATAACCTCAAAATCTGAAGGGAGGTTTATCGAATGGAATCACCATTTCAACAGTTACTTGATTTCATTTTTTCGAATATATGGATTGTCATTATTATTGGTGGCTTTATCTTAAATACGTTTAAACGATTTAATGCTGGAGAATCAGAGCCAACCACTCAGATTCCGTTTCCTAAACAGTTTAATCCGTTTGACCAAGAAAAGAAGGAAGTCAAAGAAGTCTACGAAGAGCGGAAATTTGAAACACACGTTGATGAAACGCCTGTTTCTAACAGTTCGAATACCTTTTATGAGAAATACCTTGAACTCCAAGAAAAGAACTTGTATGGTGAAACTAGCCCTGCCGTGGAAGAGGTTATAAAGCCTACCAAAGCAAAGCCCACTAGGCCCATACAAACAGAACAACAACCTGTTCAAGCGTTTTCCAATAATAAGGTTGTGGAGGGTATAATCTGGTCTGAGATACTAGGTCCACCTCGAGCAAAAAAACCGATTCAACGAAGAAATTATTAATAACAAGTAGTGAACAGTATTTCTAAACGTAAATTCTGTTCTATGAACCCCTTTTCACTCATAAATATGAGATGAAAGGGGGTTCTTTTTTATGCCTAAAAATCTTAAGCAGCGTATGAAGAGTTGGATCACAAATAAGATGGAACTACCCGCTGATGTCATGATGGATCTTCCTAGAATTACGATGATAGGACAATTACATATTTACATAGAAAACCATCGGGGGTTGTTAACCTTTTCAGATACAGAGGTACGTTTATTACTGAAACAAGGACAACTCCTGATTAAAGGAAAATCCTTTGTTATTAAGACCATTTTACCTGAAGAAATAATGTTAGAAGGAACAATTGAACATGTCCAATATATCGAGAACTGATACCGTTTTTAAAATGTGGTGGTGTATGTAAGGTGAGTGTTGGTATTAAAGTTTGAAACAACGGCGGATACATCGTTTTTTAGGGGGGTCCGCGTATAACTGGCATTTGGCTTATTGGTCGACTGCCAGTAAGCCCAATCCGCCGATTCAATTAAGCTTTATATGGATATTAAATATCACTACGTTCAGGTTTCACTCGTTATCTTAAAAAAGTCGTTGCGAATATGCTAAAAGTGCATTGATTAGGGGGAAAAACATGAAGAACCATTGGATGCATTTCTTAAATGGAAGTGTAAAAGTTGCGATAAGAGGAAAAGGTACAGAGCGCTTTATAAATGAATGTGTACGGCGGGGAATCGTTGTTTGGAATGTAAAAAAACAAGGAACCTATACACTAACTTTCTCTATGTACCTTAAAGATATTTCTAAGGTACGAGCTGTTGTGCGTAAAAGTGATTGCAAACTCCGTTTTATTGGGAGAAAAGGGTTACCTTTTTTATTTCAAAAAGCTCTGCATAACAGCGGTTTTTTAATTGGGGCTATTTCATTTATTGTTATTATCACATTATTATCTAATATGGTTTGGGGAATTAAAGTTGAAGGTGCGAAACCGGAAACGGAACACCTAATTCTTCAGGAATTGAAGAAACTTGGCGTAGAAAAAGGGAAGTTTCAATTTTTTATAGAGGATAATGAATCACTTCAACGTCACCTAACTGATTCCATTAACGATATTACGTGGATTGGTGTGGAGTTAAATGGGACGACCTATCATTTTCAGGTAGTAGAGAAAAATCAACCAGATGCTCCAGAACGGTATAGTCCACGGAACCTCGTTGCGAAAAAGAAAGCAACTATTACGAGTTTGTTCGTCGAAGAAGGAAAACCAGTTGTTAAAAAGTATGATTTTGTAAATAAAGGTGATTTACTGGTTTCAGGGAAAATTGGTAAAGAAGGACAAGAAGTCTATGTTCCTGCCCGCGGAAAAATTTTTGGCGAAACATGGTACAAGTCTAAAGTAAAGGTAGAAATTTCAACGAAACTTAATGTTATGACTGGAAATAATAAAAATAAGCATTATTTATCACTAGGAAAATTTTATATTCCAATTTGGGGTTTTACGAATCCTAATTACCAAGAATTTAAGACGGAGACTCAAAAAAAGCATATTAAATTTTTCAAGTGGGAGCTTCCTCTCGCATACGTGAAGAAAACACTTAGAGAAACAGAAGAAGTTACTCGTGAATATAAGATGGACGAGGCAATTGAGGCGGCAAAAAGAATTGGTAGGAACGATCTTGAGAAACAGTTGGATAGTGACGCGGAAATAATTGGAGAAAAAGTTTTGCGTCAAACAACTAACAATGGTACAGTTATATTGGAAATAAAATATAATGTTATTGAAAATATTGTTACAACGATACCATTAGTTCAAGGAGACTAAAGGATGTCCGAAGACTTAGTAATGAGTAAACATCAAGTAGAAAATCCAAATGAAGCGATTCTTTTATTTGGTAACAATGACCTTCACCTAAAAAGGATTGAAGAAGAGTTAAATGTAACGATTATTACAAGAGGCGAAGCTTTACATGTGTCAGGAAACCCGACAAATGTTCAATTGGTTGAGGAAATTTTAGAAAAGCTTCTTGGAGTAATTCGTAAAGGCATCCAACTAAATGAAAGAGATGTCATTTACTGCATTCAAATGGCCAAAAACGGGAACTTAGATTCCTTTGAAGAATTATACGATGAAGAAATAACAAAAACGGCTAAAGGTAAATCAATTCGTGTAAAAACACACGGGCAAAGACAGTATGTGTCTGCAATTAAACAGAATGACTTAGTGTTTGGAATCGGACCAGCAGGTACTGGTAAAACATATCTCGCTGTTGTTATGGCTGTAAACGCATTAAAAAATGGGCAAGTAAAAAAGATTATCTTAACACGCCCGGCAGTAGAAGCCGGTGAAAGTCTTGGATTTTTACCTGGAGATTTAAAAGAAAAGGTTGACCCGTATTTACGTCCACTTTATGATGGCTTACATGATGTATTAGGTTCTGAACACACTGAAAGATTAATGGAACGAGGAACCATAGAAATTGCACCACTGGCTTATATGAGAGGTCGCACCTTGGATGATGCCTTTGTTATATTAGATGAAGCTCAAAACACAACTCCTGCACAAATGAAGATGTTTTTGACAAGGCTAGGTTTTGGTTCTAAAATGGTAATCACTGGGGATATTTCTCAAATCGACTTACCTAAAGGGGTTAAATCAGGCTTACATGCAGCAACTCATATACTTAAAGATGTATATGGAACTGCTTTTATTTACCTGGAACAGTCTGATGTCGTACGACACCCACTTGTAGCGAGGATCATCGAAGCGTACGAAAAGTCTGAAGAATAAAGAGAAGACCCATATTTCATGGGTCTTTTTTACCATTCAATTGGCAGGTAATATCATGCAAATCATTTAAAAAGTGGAACGGAAATGAAGGAGGTTTAGATTGATGAATAATAAAAGCAATAAACTGATGTCTTTAATTAAAGCCTTTCAATCACTACATATTGTAATCTATGTCCTCCTTGCTGCAATTATGTTTCTAGCTATGTATAGTAATGTTAAACCGGAAGAATTGCATATAGAGCCATTAACTCCTTCTGATCAAACAATTTATTCTCCACTAACAATTGAGGACAAAGAAGCTACTAAGGCGAAGCAGGATGAAGCCGCAAAGGAAGTTGAAGATGTTTATACATTAAAAACGGAATATGCAGATAACCAAGTGGATTTGGTTGCATCTATATTTGAGGCAATAGAAGAAACCAATGTAGAAGCTTCTGAAGAATACGATGGAAAAGTAAAAGAGTGGGAGAAGTTAGCAGAAGAGGACCGTGGAGATGCTCCATTACAACTTAGTGCCTCTGAAAAACTGGTTCTCTTAAAAACAAAGCTACCTTCTGATTTAACAGAAAGAATTTCTGATAACGTATTTACAGCATTATTAGCTGCAAAACCAGACCAATTATCGCATGCAGAGGATGCAGTAATAACAGCTGTTAATAATGTTATGAATACACGGATACCAGTGACTGAAGTTGAAAATGCTAAAAATAAAGTCGTAGAAGAACTGCGATATACTAGTATAGACACAACTTTAAAAAATCCAATTTCGGAAATGGCGCGCTTTGCAGTTATTCAAAATGTCTATTATGATGTCAAAGCAACAGAAGAAAAGCGTCAACAAGCAATTGATACAGTGGAGCCAATAAAGATTTTACAAGGACAAATTTTGGTACAGGAAGGACATCTTGTAAGTAGAGATGCTTATCGACAACTAGAGTTAGTCGGATTACTGAATACAGACAATCCTATTCAACCCTTTATTGGACTAACAATGATTATTATTTTAATTATTACAGCGATTGTGTATCATTTCCAAAATGAGATGATTCCAACAAATCGAAATCGAAATGTTTATTTATTACTTTTTTCGATAATCTTCGTTATTACTATTGTATTAATGAAAGTAATAAGTTTATTCCAACAAATTGACTACTCAGAGATAGGGTTTGTCGTGCCTGTTGCTATGGGAGCATTACTTATTAAGCTCTTAATAAATGAAAGAGTTGCCATCTTATCAAGTATGATTTTTGCGGTAAGTGGAAGTATTATTTTTAACGAAGGTGTTACAGGAACCCTTAACTTTTCAGTGGGTATCTACTACTTATTTGCTTGTTTAGCAGGTGTATTGTTTTTAAGTAAACATAATCGCAGAGGAAAAATACTTCAAGCTGGATTTTTTATTGCATTAATTAATATTGTATTAATTCTCTCTATTATGTTACTGAAAAATGGAAGCTACTCAAGCTTAGACTTTGGTTCTTCCATTATAATGGCTTTGCTATCTGGTGTTGTAGCTTCTGTTTTAACCATAGGCTTGTTGCCATTCTTTGAAGCAGGATTTGGAATTTTATCGACAATGAAACTAATCGAATTATCAAATCCGAATCATCCTCTATTGAAGAAGATTTTGACAGAAGCACCTGGAACTTATCATCATAGTGTAATGGTCGCAAATTTATCAGAATCTGCATGTGAGGCAATCGGAGCAAATGGATTATTAGCAAGAGTATCTTCTTACTATCATGATATTGGAAAGACAAAAAGGCCGCATTTCTTTATTGAAAATCAAATGAATATTGATAATCCTCATGATAAAATTGCGCCACAACTAAGTAAAACAATTATTGTTGCGCATGCAACAGATGGAGCAGAAACGCTCCGTAAGTATAAAATGCCAAAAGAAATAGTTGATATTGCTGAACAGCATCATGGAACAACACTCCTAAAATATTTTTATCACAAGGCAAAACAACAGAGTGAACGTGATGTATTAGAGTCGGATTTTCGATATGTAGGTCCGAAGGCGCAAACTAAAGAAGCTGCCGTCATTGGAATTGCAGATAGTGTAGAAGCTGCAGTGCGGTCACTATCAAACCCTACGCCGCTCAAAATAGAATCACTTGTAAATAGTATAATTGCAGACAGATTGCAGGATGGACAATTTGATGAATGTGATATAACCCTAAAAGAATTAGATATCATATCTAAGACACTTTGTGAGTCACTTAAGGGAATTTTTCACTCAAGAATCGAGTATCCAACTGAAACAACAAAACAGAAGGTGAAGGAAGCATGAAGTTAGAAATTGATTTTATTGACGAAATCGAAGCAGTATCAGATGAGGAATGCAACACGATAAGAGAATTATTATTTCTTGCTGCTGAGAAAGAAGGGGTAGCAGAAGAAAGTGAACTTTCTATTACCTTTGTAGATAATGATCGAATCCAAGAAATAAATCGAGAGTATCGTGACAAAGACCAGCCTACGGATGTTATTTCCTTTGCCATGGAAGAGTTAGGTGAAGGAGAAATTGAGATTATTGGTGCAGATCTACCCACTGTATTAGGGGACATTATTATTTCCATTCCAAGAGCAAAGGAACAGGCTGAGGAATATGGACACTCCTTTATAAGGGAACTAGGCTTTCTTGCCGTTCATGGATTTCTGCATCTATTAGGTTATGACCATGAATCGAAAGATGAGGAAGAAATTATGTTTTCAAAACAAAAGGAAATATTAGAAGCCTATGGACTCAAACGATAAAAGTAAAAGTGAGTTAAAACGATTAATGAAAAGTTTTACATATGCTTTGCAAGGTTTGCGTAGAGCTTTTCTAGAAGAGCGCAATTTACAAATTCATGTTTTTCTTTCACTAGTTGTTATTTCTTTAGGATTCATAACTGATATACAACCATCCGAATGGATTGTCCTCCTATTGGTTATTGGAGGAATGTTCACAATGGAGTTACTAAACACAGCAATTGAGAATGTAGTGGATTTAGTAACAAAGGAATATCACCCTATTGCTAAAAAAGCGAAGGATATAGCAGCAGGTGCAGTATTAATTTATGCAATTACCGCAGTAATTGTTGGGATCATTATTTTTTATCCCTATTTCTTTTAGTGAATAGAAAGAAAATTCTTACAGTTTTGTAACATTTCTAGTGAAACAATGAAATTAAACTCATTTTTATGTAAAATAAAAATATTACCATGTTCAAAGAGTCTTTGATATAGAACTCTATTTGAGTTTTGGGCTTTATCAACCAGACATTTGAATATCCTCAGGGAACAGAGGAAGAAAGGAAGACATATAGTGAAAATTGAGGAACTAATCGAAGAAGCAAAAAGAGCAAGAGAACTAGCATATGTACCATATTCGACTTTTAAAGTGGGTGCAGCTTTACTTACGAAAGATGGTAAGGTGTATCGTGGTTGTAATATAGAAAATGCAGCGTATAGCGTAACAAATTGTGCAGAGCGAACAGCATTATTTAAAGCATATTCTGAAGGTGATAAAGAATTTGCTGCTATAGCAGTTGTTGCAGATACTGAGCGTCCTGTACCCCCATGTGGTGCTTGTCGTCAGGTAATTTCTGAATTATGTCAAAGTGATACAAAAATATATTTAACAAACCTTAAAGGTGATGTAACAGAACTTAGCCTTGCAGAGCTACTACCAGGAGCCTTTACAGCGGAGGATATGCATGGAAAATAAGGAATTTAAATCAGGTTTTGTATCTATAATTGGACGACCAAATGTAGGTAAATCAACCTTTCTGAACCACGTTATCGGACAAAAAATTGCAATAATGAGTGATAAGCCTCAAACGACTCGTAATAAAGTACAAGGGGTTTACACAGAAGAAAACTCACAAATTATTTTTATAGATACCCCTGGCATTCATAAACCTAAGCACAAGCTTGGAGACTTTATGATGAAGGTAGCACAAAACACGCTTAAAGAAGTGGACCTGGTTTTATTTATGATTAATGCAGAGGAAGGCTATGGACGCGGCGATGAATTTATTATTGAACGTTTAAAGACCATACAAACACCTGTATTTTTAGTTGTAAATAAGATCGACCAAATACACCCGGACCGATTACTCGAGTTAATTGAGCAATATAAAGAATTATTGCCGTTTAAAGAAATAGTACCAATTTCGGCACTTCAGGGAACCAACACAAACCGATTAGTCGAGCAAATTAAAAATTATTTGCCTGAGGGACCACAATATTATCCAGCTGACCAAGTAACAGATCACCCGGAACGATTTATCGTAACAGAGCTAATTCGTGAAAAGGTTTTACACCTTACAAGAGAGGAAATACCACACTCTATCGCTGTGGTTATGGATTCTATGGAGCGAAGAGAAGGTGGAAATACGGTATATGTTAGTGCAACTATTATTGTTGAACGTGATTCTCAAAAGGGCATTGTGATTGGTAAGCAAGGTAGTATGCTAAAGGAAGTTGGAAAGCGTGCCAGAGTAGATATAGAGGCGTTATTGGGTTCAAAGGTCTTTTTAGAACTATGGGTTAAAGTACAAAAGGACTGGAGAAATAAAATGTCTCAATTACGAGACTATGGGTTCCGTGAAGACGAATACTAAATCAGGCATTATTCTGAAAAAAATTCACGGATTTACAAAATTTATATAACATGTTTTGGGGAGTTTTCGGTCAAGATATTCATACAACTGAATGACATTGGAATACAGGTTTTGCTAGTTAAATAACTGAAAGGTGGGGGTTACTATGTTAGATTTTACCTGGAAGGTGTTTAGTCAAACAGGTAATGTTGATACGTATCTTCTTTTTAAGGAATTGGAACAAGAGAAGACTGAGAGACCCGATTCACAATTTGATGAGCTAGCAGAAGTGGATTTTCCAATTACTTGACCATCCTTTAAACACATATTCAGCAGAATATTAATTACAGTACTGTCTGAATAGAAGCCGCGGTGAACGCACTAGATTTTTTGACTAGCTTGTTAAAATCTGTTGCAAATCGCCAGGTTTTGATACTGTAACAAGGTGATAGGGTTTCCTAGATGCCTGCCTATTGGATGGTGACATTCGTGCTACAAAAATGCGAAGGCATTATAATAAAAACAAGCGATTATGGTGAAACAAACAAAATTGTAACACTATATACCCGTGAATGGGGAAAAATTGGGGTAATGGCAAGAGGCGCAAAAAAACCTAATAGCCGCCTTTCAGCTATTACCCAGTTGTTTACATATGGGCATTTTATGTTTCAAAAGACTTCAGGACTTGGTGTTTTACAACAAGGTGAGACAATTTCGACGTTTAGAGGAGTTCGTGAAGATATTTTCTTAACAGCTTATGCTTCGCATGTAATTGAATTAACTGATAAATGTACTGAAGAAAAGAAGCCCAATCCTTTTCTGTTCGAGATGTTATACCAAACATTGAATTATCTTAACGAAGGCTTTGATTCTGATGTGTTGGTATTTATCTATGAACTAAAAATGCTACCTTTACTTGGTCTTTATCCTAAACTTGATGAATGTACCCTTTGCCATAGTAAGGAAGGGGAGTTTGCCTTTTCTGTAAGAGAAGGTGGTCTCTTATGTCACCGATGCTATGAGAAAGAACCATATCATTATAGAGTCTCACAATCAACTATACGGCTATTACGACTTTTTTATTATTTTGATTTAAACCGTTTAGGCAAAATAGCAATAAAGGATGAAACGAAAAAAGAGCTTAAAAAAGTAATTGATGCATATTACGAGGAATACTCAGGTCTCTATTTAAAATCAAAACGGTTTCTAAACCAGCTTGACAACTTGAATAAATCCATTTAAGTTCAGTAGAAATCCCACTTGCGATTTTTGACATGATGATTTCAAACGGTAAAGGTAATTGATTTAAACTTGACTTGGTAGTAAAATTGGATTATAGTGCTAATTAAAAATATGACACGTAGAAGGAAAGTAGTACTTATTTTTGGACATAAAAGCGAACCTAGGATGGTGTAAGCTAGGGTATGGACAGGTAAGGAAGGCGTTCTGGAGTGTTACAAGTAAAAGAGGCTGCAATATAGTTTTTCACATTGTAGCAAATAGGGTGGAACCGCGGGTAAACTCTCGTCCCTATGTCTAGAATTAGGCATAGAGGAGGGGAGTTTTTTAGTTTTTCAGAAATTATTTATATTAGCTTTTGTGCAAGGCGCTTGCGCTTTATAAATTTGGAGGTGCACTAATGAATATTCAAGAAATGATACTAACACTACAAAAACATTGGTCTGATCAAGGTTGTATTCTCATGCAAGCATATGATGTTGAAAAAGGTGCAGGAACAATGAGCCCCTACACATTCCTAAGAAGCTTAGGGCCAGAACCTTGGAATGTAGCATATGTAGAGCCATCAAGACGTCCTGTAGATGGGCGTTATGGCGAAAACCCGAATCGTTTATACCAGCATCATCAATTTCAGGTCATTATGAAGCCATCACCTGATAATATCCAGGAACTTTATTTGGATTCTTTAAAAGCGCTAGGAATTGATCCGCTTCAGCATGATATTCGTTTTGTAGAAGACAACTGGGAAGCTCCAACCCTTGGAGCAGCTGGACTTGGGTGGGAAGTTTGGCTTGATGGTATGGAGGTAACTCAATTCACGTATTTTCAACAAGTAGGCGGAATTGAATGTAAGCCAGTATCTGTTGAAATTACATATGGTATTGAACGTTTAGCCTCTTATATTCAAGACAAAGAAAATGTATTTGATCTAGAATGGACAAAAGGGTTCACCGTTCGTGACATTTTCCATCAACCCGAATATGAACACTCGAAATATACATTTGAAACTTCGGATACAGATATGCTATTTAATCTATTTACTATTTATGAAAAGGAAGCACACCGACAAATGGACGAAGGTCTTGTTCATCCGGCTTATGACTATGTATTAAAATGCTCCCATACGTTTAACCAGCTTGATGCAAAAGGAGCTATTTCTGTTACAGAACGTACAGGTTACATTGGTAGGGTTCGTAACTTAGCTCGTAAAGTCGCACGAACATTTTATGACGAACGGGAAAAACTAGGCTTCCCAATGCTTAAGGCAAAAGGAGACGATCACAATGAATAAAAGGGATTTATTAATTGAAATTGGATTAGAGGAAATGCCTGCCCGATTTGTAACCGATGCAATGAATCAATTATCAGATAAAGTTACAGGCTGGCTAATGGAAAATAATATCTCCTTTGAACAAGTTAAGGGATATTCTACTCCAAGGAGACTTGCAGTACTTGTAACTGATGTAGCAGAGAAACAAGAGGATGTAGAATTAGAGGCGAAAGGCCCCGCAAGTAAAATAGCACTTGATCAGGATGGAAATTGGTCAAAGGCTGCGATAGGCTTTACAAGAGGCCAAGGACTATCTGTTCAGGACATTTACTTTAAAGAAATAAACGGAATTGAATATGCTCATGTTAAAAAGTTTATAAAAGGCCAAGAAACAAAGGATGCATTAGGTGAACTTGAAAACGTAATAAAGAACCTCTCGTTTCCTAAAAATATGCGTTGGGGAGATAAGGAACTACGTTATGTACGTCCTGTCAAATGGATCGTTGGTTTATTTGGTGACGAAATCGTACCTCTTTCAATAACAAATGTTACCTCGAATAATAAGACATGGGGTCATCGCTTTTTAGGAGAAGAAGTTGAGATTACCTCTGCAAGAGAATATGAAAAACTTCTAATGTCGCAATACGTAATTGCGGATTCAATGGAACGTAAGGAAGCAATTATAAATCAAATTAAAATTCTTGAAGAAGAGAATAAATGGGTTATCCCAATTGATGAGGACCTACTAGAAGAAGTTACAAATCTGGTTGAATACCCAACAGCATTTTATGGCAAATTTGAAGAAGAGTTTTTAAACCTTCCTGGAGATGTTTTAATTACAAGTATGAGAGAACATCAGCGATACTTCCCTGTAAAAGATCAGAATGGTGCTTTGCAGCCGTTCTTTGTTGCTGTTCGAAATGGAGATCACAAACATTTAGAAACAGTTGCAAGAGGAAATGAGAAGGTACTGAGAGCTCGTTTGTCTGACGCAGATTTCTTTTATAAAGAAGATCAAAAATTAAATATTGATGATTTGTTGAAAAAGTTAGACAAGATTATATTCCATGAAGAGTTAGGTTCATTAGGGGATAAAGTACGAAGAATTCAACGAGTATCTGAGCATATCAGTCAATTATTAGAATTAGATGGCGATGCAAAACAGAAAATAGACAGGGCCTCACAAATCTGTAAGTTTGACTTAGTAACTAATATGGTCTATGAATTTCCTGAATTACAAGGCGTGATGGGAGAAAGGTATGCAAGGGTTAGTGGTGAAGATGAAGCAGTTGCAGTTGCCATTAATGAACATTATATGCCACGTCATGCAGATGACAAGAGTCCAACTTCTATAACAGGTGCTGTGATAAGTATTGCAGATAAACTTGATACAATTGTTGGTTGCTTCTCAATAGGCATAATTCCAACAGGTTCACAGGATCCGTATGCTCTACGTAGAATGGCTGCCGGTGTGGTTCAAATTCTCCTTGATAAGGATTGGAATGTGAAGCTTGAGGACTTACTAGAATTTACATTACAACAATTTGAAGATACAAATATCGCTAAGCGGGAAAAACAAGAAACAATTAATGATCTTGTTCATTTCTTTAAGCTAAGAATCAAACATGAATTGAATACTCGAAATATACGCTATGATATTATTGATGCTGTTTTAGGTACCACGATTGGTAATATCGGATCAATTGTTAAAAAAGCAGAGGTACTAGAAAACAGTAAAAATAATCAGGACTTTAAAGAAGTGATAGAATCACTTGGACGTGTAATTAATATCTCTAAAAAGGGGGAGAAGGTGGACATTGATCCAACGCTCTTCGTGTCTGATGAGGAAAAGTACCTCTATGATCGATTTACTGAGGTTAATCCAAAGGTAATGCAAAATCTAAGTGACAACAATGTTGAAGAAGCATTCCGCCTGCTTGCTTCATTAAGAGAAGCTATTGATAACTACTTTGAAAATACAATGGTTATGGCAGAAGATGAAGCAATTAGAAGAAATCGTCTTGCACAAATGGTTCAATTAGCAGATACAATTTATTTAATTGGAGACATGAATTCGATTATTGTAAAATAATAGCTAACTAAAATACTAGGAGTATATGCTCCTAGTATGTTTTTTACTATACCAATTTTCTCTAAATAGTATATAATAATTTAAAATAGTATAACATTTTTCAACATACATATTAGCGATATCTAAGTAATGGTGGTGAGTAACATAGAACTTAATAAACGGCAGGAGCAAATTCTACAAATAGTTAAGGATAACGGACCAATCACAGGTGAGGCCATTGCGGATCGACTAGGCTTAACCCGAGCTACACTTAGGCCAGACCTTGCCATTTTAACAATGGCTGGCTATCTTGAAGCCAGACCACGGGTAGGATATTTTTATACTGGAAAGACTGGTCAACAATTACTTGCTGATAAGATTTTAAAAATACAAGTAAAGGACTATCAGTCCATTCCTGTTGTAGTAAACGAAAGCGTGTCAGTATATGATGCTATTGTAACAATGTTCCTAGAAGATGTTGGTACGTTATTTGTAGTTGATAAAGCGTCATTATTAGTGGGTGTACTTTCTAGAAAAGACTTACTCCGGGCAAGTTTGGGTAGTAAGGATTTATCAGCCATTCCTGTGAATATCATTATGACACGAATGCCTAATATCACAATGTGTGAAAAAGATGAGTTATTGATTGATGTGGCTCAAAAATTAATCGAAAAACAAATTGATGCACTTCCAATCGTAAAGCGTACGGAGCGTGGAATTGAGGTAATTGGGCGGATTACCAAAACGAATATGACAAAAGCATTGGTAGCATTATCAGGTGATGAGCTGCTTTAATTTCTTTCGAGATTAATTGCTACAAAGGAGAGGACTTAAATGGGTAATCGAGTGGTTTATGTTGTATCTGATTCAGTAGGTGAGACGGCTGAACTTGTTGTAAAAGCTGCAGTTAGTCAATTTAATGGTTCACATACTGATATTAAGAGAATTCCTTATGTGGAAGATACTTCAACTTTATCTGAAGTTGTTGCATTAGCTAAATTAAACAATGCGATTATTGTGTTTACACTTGTTGTTCCAGAGCTAAGGGAATTTTTGATAGAAGAAGCAAACCGTGAAGGGGTAATAGTGAACGATATACTAGGACCTCTTATTGAAAAAATGAAGGGCCTATATGATATTAATCCAAGATATGAAGCGGGACTTGTAAGAAAGCTTGACGAAGATTATTTTAAAAAGATTGAGGCAATTGAGTTTGCTGTGAAATATGACGATGGACGTGACCCAAGAGGGATTTTACGAGCGGACATTGTTTTAGTCGGTGTATCTAGAACATCGAAAACACCATTATCTCAATACCTGGCTCATAAGCGATTTAAAGTAGCGAATGTTCCTTTAGTTCCTGAAGTGGACCCTCCAGAAGAGCTTTTTAAGGTTTCACCTAATAAATGTTTCGGACTAAAAATCAGTCCAGAGAAGTTGAACCATATTAGACGTGAGAGATTAAAATCGTTGGGGCTTGATGATCAAGCTATTTATGCTAATATCAACCGTATTAAAGAGGAATTAGACCATTTTGAAGCAGTAGTCAGCAGAATTGGTTGTGAAGTAGTAGATGTATCAAATAAAGCTGTTGAAGAGACAGCAAATATCATTTTAAATAAGATCAATAAACGTAATGTTTTTTAAACATATCTCCCGGGATATGTTTTTTTATGTATTTGTTTAGGTCTTGCTTTTACTCCGCTATCGATTACCATAAATTATCAAATTTTTATATTAGCGATTTATAAGGTTTTGTATTATAATAAAAAATTGTGATAAAAATGCATATTTTTAGGTTTAGAGTTGGAATAGAAAGAATAAACTATGTATTGAAGGTTGTCAAGGGTAAGATAAGGAAATAGGTGAATTAATTTTCGACATTTTTTTCACACGATTGAACAAGATGGTTAAGTTAGTTTAAGTTATTACTAATAAATCACTTACATACCTACTTTGCCAGCACAAAAGATTTGTAATCAATTTCTTACACTTTTTTAACATCTTTGAATTCTTTTCATAGAAAAGAAGGAATCTCTGGAGTGATGTAGAATAGAGAAATATGCCGAAAAAAAGAATAAAATATTTGTTGATGCAGATGCGTGTCCAGTAAAGAAGAGATTCTTACCATCGCAGGTACATACAAGATGGATGTCGTGTTTGTAGCTTCTTATGCTCATATGTTAACCAATCCAATTGGAGGGGCGTGGGTATATGTTGATACAGATAAAGAAGCAGCAGATCTTTATATTATGAATCACGCAAGAAGAGATGATATCGTTGTCACGCAGGATATTGGTCTAGCCAGTATTTTGGTGAACAAAGACGTTATTACACTCTCTACAAGAGGAAAGAGTTCGAAGAAGAAAATATGGACACTACTCTCCATTTACGCTTCTTATCGGCAAAAGAGAGACGTTTTGGGAATTATTCCAAAGGACCAAAACCATTTATGGAAGTAGACAGACAACATTTTATCAAAGTTTTTGAGAAAAACTTGTCGAATCTTGCAGGATTTAAACTCTAAATATAGAATATTTTTTAGTACGCGGAGTTGTTAAAGATGGGATATCGAATTCCCGAGGAAACAATCGAAAAAATTCGTTTATCTGTAGACATTGTTGATGTAATTAGTGAATATGTTCAATTGAAGAAGCAAGGAAGAAATTATTTCGGTTTATGTCCATTTCACGGTGAAAATACCCCTTCATTCTCTGTTTCGCCCGATAAACAAATCTTTCATTGTTTTGGTTGTGGAGCAGGTGGAAATGTATTTTCTTTTTTAATGGATTTGGAAGGGTACTCCTTCTCAGAGGCTGCAGTTAACCTTGCAAAAAAAGCGAATATTGATATAGCAGATATTGAACAGCCAACAGGTGCATCTCAAAAAGACACCGAAGCATCAATCATGATAGAGGCACACGAATTACTTAAGAAATTTTACCATCACCTATTACTTAATACGAAAGAAGGCCAGCCAGCATTAGATTATTTAACTGAGAGAGGTTTTACACGCGAAATCATCGAAAGGTTTGAAATAGGTTATTCATTAAACTCATGGGACTTCGCGACAAAATTTCTTCAAAAAAGAGGCTTTAAGCCTGAAGTAATGGAACGTGCTGGATTGTTAATAAAGAAAGAAAACGGTGGTACTTTCTTTGACCGATTTCGAAACCGCATTATGTTCCCAATTTGGGATCATCAAGGTAAAACAATTGCCTTTTCCGGCAGGGTACTTGACAAATCTCAGGAACCAAAATATTTAAATAGTCCTGAGACAATTATCTTTAATAAAAGTAAAACACTTTATAATTTCCACCAAGCAAGATTGCATATAAGAAAACACCAACAAGCTATTCTTCTTGAAGGGTTTGCGGATGTTATCGCTGCAAATAGGGCGGATTTTCCACATTCAATTGCAACCATGGGGACGTCTCTTACAGATGACCATGTAAAAATAATTAGAAGAAATGTGGAATCGGTAATTATTTGCTATGATTCAGACCAAGCCGGGCTTGATGCTGCCCTTCGTGCTTCGAATATGTTAACTGAGGCTGGTTGTTATGTGAAGATTGCTAAGATGCCAGATGGCTTAGACCCTGATGACTACATAAAGAAATATGGTGAAGAAAAGTTTAAAAATGATGTAATAGGGGCAAGTCTTACAATAATGGCATTTAAAATGCAGTACCTAAGGAGAGGAAAAAATCTTCAGGATGAAGGAGAACGCATCCGTTATATAGAAGAAGTAGTTAAAGAAATTTCTTTCTTGGAAAAGGCTGTTGAACGCGATCACTATTTACGACAGCTATCAAGTGAATTTTCGATTTCTCTTGATGCACTCAAACAACAACAAGTTCAATATTATAAAGCAGAACGGAAGAAAAAGGATAATACGTCCTGGAATAGAAATGAACCAAAAGCGAAAACTATCGTATCTACGAAATTATTACCTGCCTACCATAACGCCGAGCGATTTTTAATCGCCCATATGTTACGCAATCAAGAGATTGCTGAAAAGGTGCAGGATCGACTTCAAGCTAACTTTAATTTAGAGGATCATCGGGCAATTGTTACGTATTTATATGCCTTTTATGAGGAAGGTAATGAACCAGATATAAGTACTTTCTTAACAAGGCTTCATGATAATCACTTAAAACGTGTCGTCACTGAACTTGCCATGATTGCAGTTAGCGAAGAGATAACGGACGCTGTAATATCGGATTACATCAAACAGGTGTTGAATCATCAAAAGTTGTCAATGCTAAAAGAAAAAGAAGATGCGAAAATTGAGGCTGAACGCAGTAAGGATTTTCAAAAAGCCGCAATGATTGCAATGGAAATTATTCAAATGAAAAAAGCATTAAAATAACCACTAGGGTAGTTAAAACCTCTATGGCTTACTAGTTTGGAAGGAGGGGAACAAATGGCTGAAAAGTCTAAAGAAGTTGAAACAGATTTAACAATTGAACAAGTAAAAGACCAGTTAGCAGAGCTAGGAAAAAAACGTGGTGTTTTGACATATGAAGAAATCGCAGAACGTATGTCTGGCTTTGAGGTAGAATCAGACCAGCTTGATGAATATTATGAGTTCCTTGGTGAGCAGGGGGTTGAGTTAATAGGTGACGGTGAAGCGGAAGATGATGACGACGATCCGAAAATTCATGAATTAGCTAAGGAAGAAGAATTTGATTTAAATGATCTCAGTGTTCCTCCTGGAGTTAAAATAAATGACCCTGTACGTATGTATTTAAAAGAGATTGGTCGAGTGGATCTCCTTTCGGCTGATGATGAAATACAGCTTGCTGAAAGAATTGAACAAGGTGATGAGGAAGCGAAACGCCGTCTTGCAGAAGCAAACCTTCGACTTGTTGTTAGTATTGCAAAACGATATGTAGGCCGTGGAATGCTGTTCTTAGATTTAATCCAAGAGGGCAATATGGGACTGATTAAAGCTGTAGAGAAATTTGATTACCGTAAAGGTTTTAAATTCAGTACGTATGCGACTTGGTGGATTCGCCAAGCAATTACCCGTGCAATTGCAGATCAGGCCAGAACAATTCGTATTCCAGTTCATATGGTAGAGACCATCAATAAACTGATTCGTGTTCAACGTCAGTTACTCCAAGATTTAGGTCGTGAACCAACTCCTGAAGAAATCGGAGAAGATATGGATTTAACTCCTGAAAAGGTTCGCGAAATATTAAAGATTGCACAAGAGCCTGTTTCTTTAGAAACTCCTATCGGGGAAGAGGATGATTCCCATTTAGGTGATTTTATTGAAGATCAAGATGCTACATCTCCATCTGAGCATGCAGCCTATGAACTTCTAAAAGAACAGCTCGAAGATGTTCTTGATACATTAACAGATCGAGAAGAAAATGTATTAAGACTTCGCTTCGGTTTAGATGACGGTCGTACCAGAACCCTTGAAGAAGTGGGTAAGGTGTTCGGTGTAACTCGGGAGCGTATTCGTCAGATTGAGGCGAAAGCACTTCGTAAATTACGTCACCCTAGTCGTAGTAAAAGACTTAAAGATTTCTTAGAATAAAGTTTTATATTTACAATCAGTAGTTTACTTCTTACAATTGAAGTAAACTATTTTTTTTGGCTAATATACTTTCCAAAACGCATTAGTACAACTTTGGCTCTACAGCCAAGAAGCAGAACGATGTTGGTTCACATATTGTGTCAGAGGCTAGGTTAACGCCGAGTTTTCATTATATAATAAATCCGTTTTTGCAGCCTGGAGTGAACGCTTTCATGAATCATGATCGAAAAAAAATCATTATAAACGAAATTATCTATTGGAAAAATAATAAGTTGCTACCTGAAGCATACTGTAACTTTCTACTTACCCTATATACGGAAGGAGAGGGAGTTGGTTTACCTGAAAAAACAGAAGCTTCAACCTTTACTTCAGTAAAAGTAGCAATTTTTACTTTACTAGGAATTGGTTTGCTTTTACCAGTTTTATTTCTTGTCACTTATTTTACTGAAATATCTCCTAATTTGCAAATGGTTATAAACTTTATTTTTTTAATTGTCAGTATTTTTATTGTGGTTAAAAATAACAATAATCAACTAATTTTACACATTGGTTTTATCATTCTTGCATTACAATTACTTATACTGTCTACCACTGCGGTGGAATCCTTCTTGAATGGAAAGTCTACATATATGATTTTGGTATTATTGTTAAATTGTTTAATTTGGATAGGTGTAGGAATTGCTACAACAAAAAAATATTTCTTAGTTGCTGGTGTAGTGGGTATTTTGACTGGAATTTTATTATTTATATAATTATCCTATTTAAAATGTTGTGAAAATTCATAAACTCCCTTTATAATAGGTTATGAAAACGCATACAACAGGAGGGGTTATATGAATTTTGATCTAACGTCAGAACAAAAGCTTCTACAGAAGACAATTAGGGAGTTTTCAGAAGCTGAAGTCGCACCTGGAGCTGAACAAAGGGATAAAGATAAAACGTTCCCGATTGAAGTATTTAAACAACTTGGGGAATTAGGAGTAATGGGTTTGCCATTTCCTGAAGAATATGGAGGCGCAGGATCAGATACAATCAGTTTTGCGATCGTTGTTGAAGAACTAAGTCGGGCTTGTGGCTCTACTGGTATTACATATTCCGCCCATATCTCATTAGGAGGGGCTCCACTTCATCTTTTTGGAACAAAAGAACAGAAGGAAAAATATTTAACCCCTATATGTACTGGAGAATCTCTTGGGGCGTTTGGATTAACTGAACCCAATGCAGGTTCTGATGCAGGTGGTACACAAACGGAAGCAATATTAAGAGATAATCAATTTACGATTAATGGTAATAAATGCTTTATTACAAATGCTAGCTATGCCAAACATTTAGCTTTAACGGCAATAACAGGTAGAGACAGAGATAAAAAAGAAATAAGTGCAATTATAGTGCCTACTGATGCAGAAGGTTTTAAAATTATTGATAATTACGAAAAAATGGGGCTAAATGCCTCTAATACAACAGAACTTGTATTAGAAGATGTTCATGTTCCTGAAGAAAATTTACTTGGTCGGCGAGGTGAGGGCTTTAGACAATTCTTAATCACATTGGATGGTGGAAGAATTGGAATTGGAGCTATGGCTGTAGGAATTG
Source organism: Ferdinandcohnia jepli (assembly GCF_047246645.1). NCBI lineage: Bacteria > Bacillati > Bacillota > Bacilli > Caryophanales > Bacillaceae > Ferdinandcohnia > Ferdinandcohnia jepli. The sequence goes on along the minus strand of NZ_JBFOKR010000002.1, from coordinate 137,813 downwards.
CACAGGCTGCATATGAGAAGGCACTTGCTTACGCAAAAGAAAGAAGACAGTTTGGAAAATCTCTTTCTTCATTTCAAGCGATTCAATTTAAACTAGCTGATATGGCTATGAAAATAGAGTTAGCTCGTAATATGGTCTATAAAGCTGCTTGGTTAAAAGACGAAGGCAGAAACTTTTCCAAAGAAGCATCAATGGCAAAGCTATATGCTTCTGAGGTTTGTATGGAAATTACGAATCAGGCAGTACAAATCCATGGTGGTTATGGATACATGAAAGAATACCATGTGGAGAGATTTATGCGTGATGCTAAGTTACTTGAAATCGGTGAAGGTACTTCAGAGGTACAAAGGATGGTAATCGCAAGAGCTATAGGATGTTAGTTTCCTGAATCCTCTCATTAGAGAGGATTTGTTTTTTTGTACTATAACTCTGAAACGCTTTATTTTCTCAATATGTTAAATTAGAAAACACCATTTTAAGCTTGTATATTGCAACATTCTTATGATAAGGTAACTATACTATAATCACTACTAATTGTGACGAAATTGTGACGAATTCTAGACAAATGTTTTTAGAATAATATGTTAATTAAGTTCTTGTACATTTAGGTCTTTCACTTCTCAAACTTTTCAAGTAAAATAGAGAGTGTTTGTATAGAATATAATATATCAGCTTACAAGGATTTACATAGGGTAGGGAGGTCAGAAAAAGATGTCAAAGAATCCATTAATACCATTTGCATTAATTGCTGTATTCGGAATTGGACTCATGTTCCTTCTAGGTTTTGTTGGATTAGGAAACATGGATGAAATGGCGAATGCTGGAGAGGAACAACCCGAAACTGCAGCTGCTTCACCTGAAGAAATTTTCCAAGGTAAATGTTCAGCATGTCATGGTGCAGATTTAAGCGGTTCTGGTGCTGCGCCTGCATTAACAGGAGTTGGTGGCCGTTTATCTGTTGAAGAAATCCAAGATGTAATCACAAATGGTAGAGGTACTGGAATGCCTCCAGGCCTAGTTCAAGATCCAGTACAGGTTCAAGAACTAGCAACGTGGTTATCTGAACAAGAATAATACAACTTGGTTTTTACTAAGTTTATGAGACACAATGTGTTTAAGGACAAAACCCTTTACTTTATGTAAGGGGTTTTTGTTTTAGTTTTATTTATTTTCACATTATGCAAGTTTTCATTATGGATATGGTACTGTTATAATTAAAACGAAATTATAAAAAGATGTGGTGTTAATAAATGAATGAAGATAAACTATCGAAACGACTTGAAGCAGTTGCCTCATACATACCATTAGGGGCTATCTTAGCTGATATCGGCTCAGATCATGCTTATTTACCTTGCTATGCAGTTAAAAAAGGAATGATTCGAAAAGGAGTTGCTGGGGAAGTAGCAAAAGGTCCATTCACTTCAGCAAAAAATCAGGTTGCAAAGAATAATCTTGAGGAACAGATAGATGTTCGAATGGGAGACGGCTTAGAGGTTATACAACCTAATGAAGTTACCTGTATTACGATTGCAGGGATGGGGGGCTCACTCATTCGATCGATACTAGAAGCGGGCTGTGAGAAGTTAACAGGTGTAGAAAGACTAGTATTACAACCTAATATAGGAGCCTACACCATCCGAGAATGGTTACTTGAAAATCACTGGGAAATAAAGGCTGAACAAATACTAGAGGAAGATAACAAAATTTATGAAATTTTAGTAGCTGAAAAAGGCGAACCTTTAGCTCCATATGAAAATGAAAAATCAGAACTACTTTTAGGACCGTTTCTACTAAAAGAAAAAAGTCCTGTATTCACAAAAAAATGGAGCAACGAGTTAAAACATTGGGAAAGAATTGTAGCACAACTAGAAGCCGCAGAAGATACTCCTGAAAATCTTTTACGTAAAGACGAGCTATTGGCCCGAATCTCAATTGTTAAGGAGGCATTACAATGACCAAAGTACCAAATGGATTTGAAGTGATTCAATTGTTTGAACAATTCTCGCCAAAGCATCTGGCACTTGAGGGTGATAAAATAGGTCTCCAAATTGGAACATTAAAAAAGCCAATTAAGCGTATTATGGTAGCCTTGGACGTGTTAGAAAATGTAGTTGATGAGGCTATAGCGAAGAAAGTAGACTTAATTATTGCACATCATCCGCCTATTTTTCGGCCATTAAAAGCAATTCAAACAGACACTCCAGCGGGTAGAATAATAGAAAAGTGTATCTTACATAATATTGCAGTTTATGCCGCTCACACTAATTTAGATGTTGCTGTTGGAGGGGTAAATGATTTGCTTGCTGATGCATTAAAACTGCAAAACATTAGTACATTAAGTCCATCATATGAGGAGAAGCTTAAGAAACTAGCCGTCTATGTCCCTGTTGGCGATGCTGAAAATGTGCGTAAAGCACTAGGAGACGCTGGTGCTGGTTTCATTGGCAATTACAGTCACTGTACATTCAATACACAAGGCACTGGAACATTTTTGCCAGGTGAGGACACTATTCCACATATAGGAGAAGTAGGAAAACTTGAAAGTGTTGAGGAAGTTAAGATCGAAACAGTATTTCAAAGTAGCCTACAAAAAAGGATCGTAAATGCAATGTTAAAGGCTCATCCATATGAAGAGGTGGCATACGATATCTACCCTCTTGAAAATGAAGGGAATGTTCTCGGACTAGGCAGGGTGGGTTATTTAGAACATGAAATGACACTTGAACAGTTTGCTCAGCATGTTAAAAAATCTCTTGATGTTGAGGGAGTGCGTGTAGTTGGCAGCCTAACTGATACTGTTAAAAAAGTCGCTGTATTAGGCGGAGACGGAAATAAGTACATCACTCAGGCAAAACGTTCTGGAGCTGATGTGTATGTTACTGGAGATATGTACTATCATGTTGCACACGATGCAATGATGATGGGATTAAACATTGTCGACCCGGGGCATCATATCGAAAAAGTTATGAAAAAGGGTGTAACAAACGTATTAACAAAGCTTTTCGAACAGGAAAAGTTTGAGGTGGAAGTATTCCCATCAGAGCCAAACACAGATCCTTTTGTTTTTATGTAAGGAATTGGGGGCGCGGTGATGGTAAGAAACAAGATGTTACGTCTCCACTCAAATTGCTTCAAGGTGTGTTTGTAGATTCAATGTTGACGAACCCACTCAACTTGGTTTTTAGAAGTGAGAGGGTAAGAATGGGAGTTAACATACCCACTCAGCACCGTATTCAAGGTTAACGTAACAACCCTTATATATTTTCAAGATTGGTTGCGCCTATAGTAAATAAAAAAAGCATTTCCAATTGGAAATGCTTAGTTTTTTGGCTGTTTAACTTTAGGTAAGACTTTAAATAAAGGGACTTTTCTTTCTCTTTCCCATGTTACCTCATTTTCAATGTCAAACTGCTCTAAGAATGTAATAACTTCCTTTGTAATCGGTGTTGGGGTAGAAGCACCTGCGGTAACTGCTACCTTTTTAATTCCCTTTAGCCATTCAATTTGAATCTCACTTACATCTGCTACGCGATAAGCTTTTGTCCCTGCAATTTCTTCCGAAACCTGTGCAAGTCTATTAGAGTTGTTACTTTTTGGATCGCCTACTACAATTGTTAAATCTGCCTGGCCAGCTTGTTCAGCCACAGCCTCTTGTCGTACTTGAGTGGCGAGGCAAATTTCGTTATGAACTTCGGTATGAGGATATTTTTCCTTTACCTTTTCCATAACATCGATTACGTCCCATTGACTCATTGTTGTTTGATTGGTAACTACTAGTTTTTCACTAGTAAGTGTAAGGTTTTCAACATCCTCCACTGTTTCAACAAGGTGTACATCGTTTGGAGCAACTCCAACAGCACCTTCAGGTTCTGGATGACCTTTTTTACCAATGTAAATTATTTGATAGCCTTCTGCTATTTTTTCTTTAATTAAATCATGTGTTCTCGTAACATCTGGACACGTTGCATCAAGTGTTACAAGGCCTCTTTCTCGTGCTAATTTTTTCACTTCAGGTGATACACCGTGAGCTGTAAAAATAACGGTACCCTCTTTAACTTGATTTAATATTTCTAAACGGTTTGGTCCATCAAGCGTAATAATGCCTTCTTCTTGGAAAGCATCAGTTACATGCTTGTTATGAACAATCATTCCTAATATATATATTGGTCTAGGTAAAGTTTTATCTAAAGCGGCATTCTTGGCAATAACCATTGCATCAACCACACCATAGCAATAACCGCGTGGAGCTATTTTGATTACTTCCATGCTAATTCCTCCTAACTCAATCGGATTGGTGCATTATCTAAGATGTTATTCTCGTAATCTCGTATTTCATTATATATGAGTATAGAGGATAATACAAAGGACTTTTAGTAGTTGTCAAAAAGTCACAAAATGAATTTGACTAAGCAAAAAAGCCTCTATGTGTGTACACATGAGGCTGCGGTTTCGGTGGGTATACTATTATAGTCAAATGTCTCATGGCGCTTTTGTACCGAATTTTTCTAGAGTTTGCATTAAAAAATTCCTTTGAAAATCATGGCTTCTTACAGTGACATTAACTGTATTTTGTAGAGATTTTGTATCCTAAATCTTCAAAATTCAATTTCATATTTTGTAGGGGAGACTACTGATAATTAAATATAAAGCTTTGGTACAGATTTACCTGATCCGCTTGCTGTAGATTTTGACTTTTGTTCCTTTTTATTTTCAGTGTCAGTTACTTCTGAAAGCGAAATAGAATCATCTGAACTTTTCTCATCATCACCAGTATTTTTTATGGCGTTGTACATTTTGATCATAGACGGGATATTTTTTACCAATGGCCCGTATTGCTGGACCATAGGGACAACGGATTCTGCCATTTTTAACGTTTTTTGCACATTTCCCATAATAGCACTTAGATTCGAGGGGTTTGCTAGATTTTGCAACGTTGATGGATTTAAACCTTGCATTGAGGAAGGATTCATAAAACCACCCATTCCACCCATCCCTTGCATAGGATTTGACTGGCCCATTCCAGGGATTAATCGTTTTAACAGTCCTCCAAGTCCAGGCTTACTTTGTGGTTGCATCATTTGTTGTGGAAAGCCAAAAGGATTAGAAAACATTGAAGGTGGATTCATTGGAGTCATTGGTCTTCTAGGAAAAAACATACTTATCCTCCTTTCATTTAATGAGATAAGTAAAAATGTATAATACCCTTGTTTTTAGGATATGCGATTAACATACTAATTGTTTAATGAATTGAAAGATTGGGCACACAATAATAGCAATTGGAGTTTTTATAGAAATTCCTATATAATTATTAGTTAGGTTAATGACAATAAGAGTAGGGCATTTCTATATTTGAACTACATTCACTGTTTTAATGGAATATTAAAATTAAAAATTATTTATCTTTAGCCAATACATAATCACAATAAATGAGGGATTTTTATGACAAAACAGGGTTTTGAGCGTTTTGATTTACAACCGTTCATACTTGAAGCATTAGGTGAATTAAAATTCACACAACCGACGGAAATACAGGAGCGAATCATTCCTAGTATCATGCGTGGAGAAAGTGTGATTGGGCAATCACAAACAGGTACAGGTAAAACACATGCGTACCTACTGCCGATCCTTAATCAGATTGATCCAAGCAAACAAGAGGTCCAAGCAGTTATAACAGCTCCAACAAGAGAACTTGCTTCTCAGATTTTTAAGGAAGTCGGTAAAATCATTAAGTTCTCTGAGGGTGAATCGATTACAGCTAAATTATTTGTAGGTGGAACTGATAAGGCACAGGCAATTGAAAAGCTTAAGAACCAACCACATATTGTAGTTGGTACACCAGGGCGCATCAATGACCTGATAAAAGAACAGGCTTTAGTTGTTTATACTGCGGAACAATATGTTGTGGATGAAGCCGATTTTATGCTGGATATGGGCTTTATAGAAGATGTTGACCAAATTGCATCACGTATGGCCGAAAAACTTCAAATGTTAGTGTTTTCCGCAACAATACCAGAAAAACTAAAACCTTTCCTAAAAAAATACATGGAAAATCCTAGATATACACATGTTGCACCGAAACAAGCAACTGCAGCGAAAGTTGAACATATTTTAGTCCCACTAAGACACCGTAATAAGCTTACACTTTTAGAGAAAATGCTAGAGCTGTACAATCCGTATTTAGCCATTATCTTTACAAATACGAAAAAAATGGCGGATGAAGTTGCCGATGGACTGCTAGAAAAAGGGTTAAAGGTCGGTAGAATTCATGGTGACCTGTCTCCAAGAGAACGTAAAAAAATGATGAAACAGGTTAATGCGCTTGAATATCAATATGTAGTGGCTACTGACTTAGCTGCTAGAGGGATCGATATTGAGGGTGTCAGTCATGTTATAAATTTTGAACTGCCTAGTGATTTGGATTTCTATGTCCATAGGGTAGGTAGAACGGCAAGAGCGGGTTATTCCGGAATTGCTGCAACGATGTATGATCTTTCAGATGAAGATGCTCTTGTAAAGCTTGAAAAAATGGGTATTACCTTCACCAATATGGATATTGAAAAAGGTGAGTGGGTGAAAGTCGGTGAGCGTAATAAGCGGAAGACGCGCCAAAAGCAGACTGATGAGGTTGAAAAGCTAGCTCAAAGTACAGTAAAGAAACCTAAAAAGGTTAAACCAGGCTATAAGAAAAAAATGAACCGTGAAGTGGAAGAGTTTAAAAAGCGACAAAGGCGTTTGAAAAGAAAATAGTCTGATTATATGCTAAAATAAATCTTGGAGATTTGTAAGGGAGATTGGAGTGTTAAAGTATGCTTAAAATTGGCTCGCACGTGTCAATGAGTGGGAAAAATATGTTATTGGCTGCTAGTGAAGAAGCGGTATCGTACGGTTCAAATACATTTATGGTTTATACAGGTGCACCTCAAAATACTAGACGTAAAAAAATAGAAGACTTAAATATTGAAGCTGGACAAGCCCATATGAAGGAAAATGGAATAAGTGAAATCGTAGTCCATGCACCTTATATAATAAATATAGGTAATACAACTAACCCGGCAACTTATGAATTGGGTGTCAATTTTCTTCGTTCTGAAATTGAACGTACAGAGGCACTAGGAGCAAAACAAATTGTTTTACATCCAGGAGCTCATGTTGGTGCAGGAGTGGAAACTGGTATAAAAAGAATTATTGAGGGGCTTAATGAGGTATTAACAAAAGATCATCAAGTACAAATTGCATTGGAAACCATGGCTGGAAAGGGATCTGAATGTGGAAGCTCCTTTGAGGAATTAGCTCAGATTTTTGATGGAGTAACGCATAATGACAAGCTTTCTGTTTGTTTTGATACGTGCCATACTCATGATTCAGGGTATGACATTGTTGAGGATTTTGATGGTGTGTTAGAACAATTTGATAAACTTATTGGGATTGACAAGATAAAAGTTCTGCACATTAATGATAGTAAGAACCCTAGAGGGTCTCGTAAAGATCGCCACGAGAATATTGGCTATGGTCATATCGGGTTTAAAGCACTGAGCTATATTGTTCATCATCCGGATCTACAAGAAATTCCAAAAATTCTTGAGACACCATATGTGGGCGAGGATAAAAATAGCAAAATGCCACCATATAAATTTGAAATAGAAATGCTTCGCTCAGGCACTTTTGATGAGAAGCTGCTAGAAAAAATAGTAAACCAATAGTTAGCATAGAAATGCAAGAAAAGCTGTCTATCTGACAGCTTTTCTGTTTTCTATAGCATCTGTAATTGTCGAGATCTTTACTAGAAAGTATAATAAATATATTGGGATTGCTAACTAGTGAACTTAATAAAAAGTTGATTTAACTTTCTAGCAACTTCTGGGCTGGTTACACGTGCAATTTCTCTAAGTAATTGATTTTTTTCTTCTGCGTTAAAGATATTTATATTCTTTTTACTTTTTATTAGTTTTAATACATTTGCTGCTTGTTCCTTCGTAACATAAATTTCATATTGTTTTCCATATTTAACTAAATCTCCAGGTGTTAATGTTTTAAGTTTTTGATTTATAATCTGCTGATAGATATTCATTTTAAAATTCACCTTCCTCATCTTAGTTTATTGAAGAGGATACGGGTTCGTGCAAAAATAAAAAATAGAAAATAAAAAAATAAAAACGGGGGTGGCCAGATGCATCGAAAGCATAAAAAAGAGAGTTTTGGACATGTGCTATTACGGGTAGTTATGATCATCATTGGTGCTGGTTTTGCTGCTGCAGCAATTGAACTTTTCTTACTTCCAAATAAAATTATTGATGGTGGTATAATCGGTATTTCCATGATTGTTGATTATTTAACTCCAAGCTATATTACATTTGGTTTATTAGTAGTCGTTTTTAACCTTCCATTTATGTATTCTGGTTATAAACAAATCGGTAAAACATTTATGTGGTCAAGTATTTTTGGAATAGTATGTTTAGCAATTATTGAGACCCTTTTACATTATGTCGAACCTGTTGATGTCGAACCTATCTTAGCGGCTGTTTTTGGAGGTTTGTTATTAGGTGCAGGGGTAGGTCTTGTTATTCGTAATGGTGGATCTATGGATGGAACTGAAATACTATCTATTATCTTAACAAAAAAGCTACCATTCTCTGTTGGAGAATTTGTAATGTTCATCAATATCTTTATATTTGCAATAGCTGCTTTTGTATTTGGTATTGAATCAGCAATGTATTCAGTGTTAGCTTATTATATTGCCTTTAAAACTATTGATACAGTAGTTGAAGGACTGGATGAAACAAAAGCTGCAATAATTGTATCAGAGCAATTCGACGATGTTTCAGATGCGATACTCCATCGTTTGGGGCGTGGTACTACTAAGCTTAAGGGTAGGGGCGGCTATACGGATGCAGAAAAGGAAGTAGTGTATGTTGTCGTCACAAGGCTCGAAGTTACGAAGTTAAAAGCAATTACTCACGAAATTGATCCAAATGCGTTTATTACCATTATGGATACACATGAAGTAAAAGGTGGAAAATTTAAGTCAGCTGTCCACTAATGAACATAGATTAAGTCTTTTTCTAAAAGATTCTGTATATGTAGACAGAGTTTTTTAAAGAAAGAGTTAGTCTTTTTTTAATAGGGTTTGAAAATGGTAATCACACCATCAAAGTAGTTAACTTTACATTCTAAAAATCTTCTTGTATACTTCATATAGCGTAAATCGTAACGATTCTTAATAAGGGTCGATTTTATTTAAATAAGGTGATAACTTGACACAAACTAACTCAGTTTTAATGATAAAAGATTTATCATTTCGTTATGATGAACAGACTGTTTTAGAAAATATTCATTTAGATGTACCTAGAGGTGCTTTTTTGGCCATTGTTGGTCCAAATGGTTCGGGTAAAACAACATTGTTGAAAAGTATCCTTGGTTTATTAAAGATTCAGAAGGGTTCAATTAAGCTTTTTGGTTCTGATATAAACAAATTCAAGGAATGGTACAAAATCGGATTTGTTTCTCAAAAGGCAAACAGCTTTAACTCTGGTTTTCCAGCAACCGTTTTTGAGGTTGTTTCAAGCGGGTTAACGTCGAAGCTTGGTCTATTTACATTTTTAAAAAAAGAACATAGAAAAAAGATTGAAAACGCACTTCAATCTGTGGGAATGGAAGATTTTCTGAATCGAAATATAGGTGAACTTTCTGGAGGACAACAGCAGCGTGTTTTTATTGCACGTGCACTTGTTAGTGAACCTGAGTTACTAATTCTTGATGAACCAACTGTAGGTGTTGATGCCGGTACGGTTCAAACGTTCTATAACATACTGGAGGATATTAATAAAAATAAAGGAATAACCTTGATTTTAGTCACACATGATGTTGGAACAATTTCTGAAAAAGTTACGCATGTTGCATGCCTTAACAAACATATGCATTTTCATGGAAGTGCAGAGGAATTTGAACATGTTAAAGAACAGGATTTATCTGAGTTTTATGGGCATCCGCTTCAGGTTATTACCCATGATCATACTCATGGAAGGGGATAACAATGCTAGCTGATATTTTTCAATTTGAATTTTTACAAAACGCATTCTTGAGTGGCTTGCTTATAGGATTTATTGCACCATTGCTCGGAGTATTTATTGTTGTTAGAAGGCTGTCATTAATTGCGGATGCATTAAGTCATGTGACATTAGCTGGGATAGCGGCTAGTCTTTTACTTGAGAAGAAACTTGGTTTTACACAAGCGATTAACCCTATATATATGGGGATGACGTTTTCTGTTATTGGTTCTTTATTTATTGAAAGGCTACGTGCGGTTTACAAACACTATCAGGAATTGGCAATTCCCATTATACTCTCGGGCGGAATTGGAATAGGCGTAATTTTTATCTCGTTAGCTGAGGGATTTAATACAGACTTGTTTAATTATTTATTTGGGAGTGTTAGTGCCATAAGCCGTTCGGATTTATGGACGATACTTGCGATAACAATCGTCGTCCTTGCCATTGTTATTTTCTTATATAAAGAATTGTTCTTGTTATCGTTTGATGAGGAACATGCTGCAGTTTCAGGAATAAATTCAAAAGCAATACATTTTATCTTTATCATAATTGTTGCTTTAGTAATTGCTGCATCTATGCGAATTGTTGGCATATTGTTAGTTTCATCTTTAATGACATTACCTGTGGCAGCAAGTATCCGGGTTGCCAAAGGTTTTAAGCAGACCATTATTTTATCAGTTGTTTTTGGGGAAATTTCAGTCATAGTTGGGTTGATTCTTTCCTATTATCTTGATTTAGCTCCTGGGGGAACGATTGTTATATTGGCAATTTTTATCCTGCTTTGTGCAATTGGATGGAAAAATGTTAGGAGAGGTAGAACAGTATGAATGTAACAGAAGCGATTGAGCTTATGAAAGAAAAGGGATTCAAGCATACAGGTAAAAGAGAAGAAATGCTTGAGTTATTTTCTAATTCAGATAAATACCTTACTGCAAAAGATGTATTGGATCAATTGAAGGATAATTATCCAGGATTAAGTTTTGACACGATTTATAGAAATCTTTCTCTGTTTGTAGAACTTGGAATCCTGGAAACAACGGAGTTATCTGGTGAAAAACATTTTAGATTTTCATGTGGAGGAAGTCACCATCATCACCATTTTATTTGCTTAGATTGTGGCAAAACAAAAGAAATAGCTTCTTGTCCCATGGATAAAATAATGGATAACTTGCAGGGATATGATATCACTGGGCACAAGTTTGAGATTTATGGGGCATGTCCTGATTGTAGAGTATAAAGTTACGAAAAACACATTGCAGTTATCTAATATGAAATGATTAACAATTATAATTATCCCTTAAAGCACTCATACTATAAATGCTCCTTAACCTTAAGGAAAGCGAGGGATAAGCATGGCAGAAGACACAAATGTTAGAAAAATTCGAGACGATGATTTTGAATATGTCGACCCTAATTTAGGTGCAAATGCTGACTCAAGCTACAATGAGGAAACTGCAGCCGAAGTTGCGGGACCAATAAATTATGGACCTGCTAGAAGAGAATCTAATAATACTGGAAATAACACAGGGGATAACGCAATGAGTGGTACTGGTTTAGGCTGGTTAGCTCTTGCTTTATCAATTATTTCCCTATTTGTAATGCCTGTATTAATGGGAGCAGCAGGTATTATTATTGGATTCATCGCCCGCAGACGTGGAGCTACAGGTTTAGGAGCGTGGGCAATTGGAATCGGTGCCGTTTCAATTATTGTCGGTATCTTTATCCTCCCATTCTTTTAACCAAATATAGACAAAAAAACAAGCCCGACACTATCGTGTTGGGCTTGTTTTTGATTAATGTACTTATTATTTTTGAGCTTCTTGAGCTTGTTTTGCGTAATACTCTTCAGCAAGTTTATCGATTTCTTTCTTTAATTCCTCTACCATTGTTTCCTCTGGAACTTTACGGACAATTTGACCCTTCCGGAATAGTAAACCTTCTCCTCTAGCTCCCGCAATACCAATATCAGCTTCACGTGCTTCTCCCGGGCCATTAACAGCACAACCTAATACTGATACCTTTATTGGCGCTTTTACTTTGGAGATATATTCTTCAACTTCATTTGCAATTGAAATAAGGTCGATTTCTATACGGCCACAAGTAGGGCAGGAAATCAATGTAGCTGCATTAGATGCTAATCCGAATGTTTTAAGCAATTCACGAGCTACCTTTACTTCCTCGACTGGATCTGCACTTAATGAGATACGTAATGTATTACCGATCCCTTTACTTAAAATTGCACCAAGTCCTGCAGCACTCTTAACAGTACCAGAGAAAAGTGTTCCTGATTCTGTTATACCCAAATGCAATGGGTAATCAAATGCCTTCGCTGCCTTTTCATAAGCCTCAATAGCCAAAGGCACGTCAGATGCCTTCATCGAAACGATAATATCATGAAAATCAAGATCTTCTAATATTTTGATATGGTGTAACGCACTTTCAACCATACCATCTGCAGTAGGATACCCATATTTTTCAATAATCCGTTTCTCAAGTGATCCGGCATTAACCCCAATTCGGATTGGAATTCCTTTTTCTTTTGCTGCTTTAACAACAGCCTCTACTTTTTCTTTGCGCCCGATATTTCCAGGGTTGATCCTAATTTTATCAGCTCCGCCTTCGATTGCTTTCAGCGCTAACTTATAATCGAAATGTATATCAACTACTAGAGGAATGTTAATTCTTTTTTTGATTTCTGGAATTGCGTTTGCTGCACGTTCATCTGGACATGCTACACGTACAATCTGACACCCTGCTTCTTCAAGGCGTTTAATCTCTGCTACAGTTGCTTCAACGTCATGCGTTTTAGTTGTGGTCATACTTTGAATTACTAGTTCATTGTTACCACCAATTGTTAAATTTCCAACCTTTACAGGACGTGTTTTTGTACGATGGATGATTTCACTCACGAATATCGCTCCTTCAGCTTAGCTTCATTTCTTATCATAATTAAGAGTAATCCTTTTTGAAAAAAATATCTAGGTAAATATCCTATACCTGCCTATTTTACAGTCAGTTCCGCAAAATGACAAGAAAAGTGTATTTAATCATTTGTATAAAGTGGAAATTGATAAGTCTTACCAATTTGAAGAAGATCAGCTTTTGTATTTTGATTTAGCTCCTCAAAATCCTTGATAACTTTTTCTATTGAAGTAATTTTGGTATTTTTGTTTATCTCTTCAACAATTGATAATACTGTATCGCCAGCTTTTACTTTTATTTCTATAGAGGGTTCTACAGGTTGGTCTTCCAAGACTTTTTCTAACACTTCTATTGTTTCACCTTTTACTGAAGGTAATGTTCCAATTTTAATATCGTAATAAATTATATATAGGACAAAAATTATACTTAGGAATGCAAAGAGTTTTTTCAACTATAAAACCTCCATTTTAATTTGTTTCCATATTACAAAATATGCTTGTCCCATTTTTATATAACTAAAATGTTAAGAAATAGTCGAGAGCCAAGTCAATTTAGTAACAAATACATACTTTTATAGAACTTAGAAAAAATACATGTAAGAGTCATCAAAAAAATTGTTCGACATCATTCGTAATTTATTTCTTTACAAGAAAATTTTACTAAGGTACTATTTTTAGTGGGTTTGCTTACAAAAAATATATTTTTTAGGAGTTGGCAAAGTGGAACTAGATGTACAAAGTATGATATTTCAGTTTATAGGTGGTTTAGGTATCTTTCTATTCGGAATTAAATATATGGGAGATGGCCTTCAAAAATCTGCTGGAGATAAACTTCGTGACATTTTAGATAAATTTACAACAAATCCATTTATGGGTGTACTAGCTGGTATCTTTGTAACAGTTCTAATTCAGAGTAGTTCAGGTACAACCGTTATAGTAGTTGGACTCGTTAGTGCTGGTTTTATGACTCTGCGACAGGCAATCGGAGTTATAATGGGTGCGAATATTGGAACAACTATAACAGCGTTTATCATTGGTATTAAAATTTCCGATTATTCCCTGCCAATTATTGCCGTTGGAGCAATATTGTTATTTTTCTTTAAAAATAAACGAATACATAATTTTGGACAAATCGTATTTGGCTTTGGTGCCCTTTTCCTTGGATTAGAATTCATGGGAGATGGAATGAAGCCACTGCGTACACTTGAAGCTTTTCGTGATTTAACTGTAAGTATGAGTGACAACGCAATTCTTGGGGTTGTTATTGGTACGGTATTTACTGTAATTGTACAAAGCTCAAGTGCTACGATCGGGATTCTTCAGGAGTTATTTGGTGAAGGTCTATTAGATATAAAAGCTGCCTTACCAGTATTGTTTGGTGATAATATTGGGACAACAATAACGGCTGTTTTAGCTTCTATAGGTGCGTCAGTTGCTGCAAAAAGAGCTGCATTGACACATGTTATCTTTAATCTAATAGGAACCTTCATATTCTTATTGGTACTAGCTCCGTTTACAAAACTAATAGTTTGGCTTCAAAGTACATTGCATCTAAATCCGGAAATGACCATTGCGTTTGCGCATGGTACTTTTAACGTTACAAACACAATCATTCAATTTCCTTTTATAGCTATATTAGCTTATATAGTGACAAAGCTAATTCCAGGAGAAGATGCTCTAATAGAGTACAAAGCAAAACATCTAGACCCGGTCTTTATAGAACAATCACCATCTATTGCCTTAGGACAGGCAAGGGAAGAAGTAGTGAGAATGGGTGAATTTGCAGTAAAGGGATTAGAAGAATCTAATACTTACCTAAAAGAAAAAAGCCAAAGATATTCAGAAACCGCAATGCAAATTGAGGATGCAATAAATAATTTAGATAAAAAGATTACAGACTATCTCATAAAACTTTCAGGAAGTTCACTTTCACCGCAAGAATCCGAACTACATTCAATCCTTGTTGATAGTGTTCGTGACATAGAAAGAATAGGAGATCATTTTGAGAATGTGGTTGAATTGGTTGATTACCAAATTTCCAATAAGGTTAAGCTAACTGATGATGCGATGGATGATTTAAATGAAATGTTTGATTTAACAATCTACACAGTTAATGAGGCGGTACAGGCACTTAGGAATAATGACCGTACATTAGCAATCGATGTAGTAAAGCAAGAGGAAAAGATTGATACAATGGAAAGAACTTTACGTAAGAAGCATATACTTCGTCTAAATGAAGGTTCTTGTTCTGGTCAAGCTGGAATCGTGTTTGTGGACATTATTAGTAACCTAGAAAGAATTGGTGACCATGCTGTAAATATTGCAGAAGCAGTTCTAGGTGAAAGACATTTATAATAGAACTAAAGTAAAATACAAGGCAGCTTGCCTTGTATTTTTTTAAAAGGAGGAGAAAAAACATGGATATCATCATGTGGCTGCTAGTAGTATTATTATTCTTAATTTCATTTATTGGTTTGGTATACCCTATTATCCCTAGTGTTTTATTTATTGTAGGCGGATTTATTGTTTTTGGGCTATTTCAAGGATTTGAATCATTTTCAGTTTTGTTTTGGGTGATTGAAGGCTTGTTTTTTGTATTGTTAATGGGAGCAGATTATGCAACAAATCTTATAGGTGTAAAGAAGTATGGAGGAAGTAAAGCGGCTATCTGGGGAAGTACAATTGGATTACTTATAGGTCCATTTGTAATACCGATAGCGGGGATCATCATCGGACCATTCATAGGTGCATTCCTTGCAGAACTTCTTATTCATAAGAAAACAGCTAAAGATGCATTTAAAAGTGGGTTTGGGTCAGTAATTGGATTTTTGTCTGGAGTAGTTGCAAAGGGAATTATCCAAGCAATTATGATTATTTATTTCTTGGTGGTAGTTCTGTAATTCTCGAATAAGTTTCTGTTACATAGGGAAGTTTAGATTTGTTGATGTTGATTTAGAAAAATGTTCACAAAATATCTATTGATTTTTCTGAAAAAACATTGAATTGTATAGGCGTTTTGTTTGAAAGATTATGCTAATTTTGGTAATCTACATTTAGGTACTACTGAAGGCGTATGTTTTCAAAGGACCAAATTATGTACATATTTAAGGAGGAAATAAACAATGGCATACGAATTACCACAATTACCTTATGCATATGATGCATTAGAGCCACACATTGACAAAGAAACAATGAACATTCACCACACTAAGCACCATAATACGTATATCACTAACGTGAACAATGCTTTAGCAGGTAACGAAGAATTAGCTAGCAAATCAGTTGAAGAACTAGTATCTAACCTTGATGCTGTTCCTGAAGATATCCGTACAGCTGTTAGAAATAACGGTGGTGGACATGCAAACCACAGCTTATTCTGGACTATCCTTTCTCCAAATGGTGGAGGCGAACCTACTGGTGAAATTGCTGAAGCTATTACTAGCAAGTTCGGTAGTTTTGACGCATTCAAAGATGAGTTTACAAAAGCAGCTACAACTCGTTTCGGTTCAGGTTGGGCTTGGTTAGTAGTAAACAACGGTGAGCTTGAAGTAACAAGCACTCCAAACCAAGATTCTCCATTAATGGAAGGTAAGACTCCAGTTCTTGGACTTGATGTTTGGGAGCATGCTTACTACCTAAATTATCAAAACCGTCGCCCAGATTATATTTCTGCATTCTTTAATGTAGTAAACTGGGAAGAAGTATCAAAGCGCTATAGCGCAGCAAAATAATGATGTAGCCAGTAGAGAAATCTACTGGCTTTTATATTCTCCTCAAAACAATCCTACTCCTCATTCACATTTGTACAATCTTCGTATATCTGACTCCTTTTATGACAAACTAATTAGTAGATAAAAAAGGGGAGTCAGCTAATGTTTCGTTTTAAAAAGGTACTAGGAGATGTACCTATTCATAAAGACTTAGTATTGTTATTAGTAATTGGTGGCCTTTATGCACTTAGTACTGCACTATCAAATACGTTTGTAAATGTTTTTTTATGGAAGCAATCTGGTGACTTTAGGGATTTAGGGTTTTATAATTTATCAGTTGTAGTGCTACAACCACTTACATTTATTTTAGCTGGAAGATGGGCTAAGAAGATAGATCGCGTGATTGTTTTGCGGTTAGGAGTATCATTTTTAGCCATATTCTATATAACAGTTTTAGTCTTTGGTGAAAGGGCATCACAATTTTTATTTGTCTTAGGTGGTTTACTAGGTATTGGTTATGGCTTTTATTGGTTAGCTTTTAATGTATTAACGTTTGAAATCACAGAGCCTGAGACCCGTGATTTTTTTAATGGCTTTTTAGGTCTCCTTGGTTCATTTGCTGGAATGATTGGACCTATCGCTGCAGGTGTCATTATTTCTACTATGGAAAGCTTTACTGGATATACGGTCATATTCGGTATTTCGTTAGGACTCTTTACGGGGGCAGTCATTTTAAGCTTCTTTATTAAAGGAAGAAAGGCTGAAGGAAAGTTCTTATTTAAAAGAATTTTAGCGGAAAGAAAGAATAATTCGAATTGGAAGTATATACTTCATGCGCACTTTTTCCAAGGAATCCGTGAGGGAACGTTTGTATTTGTAATTTCAGTCTTAGTGTTTGTTGCAACAGGAAGTGAACTAGCATTAGGAAAGTTTGGTCTTATTAATTCAGGGGTATCATTTTTATTTTACTTCTTGGCCACTAGACTAATTAAAAAGAAAATGCGAAAGAAAGCGATTCTTTTAGGTGGTCTTTTATTATACCTCTCTATTTTCGCGATTCTATTTGAAGTTACGTATGCAAGGTTAATTATTTACGGAATTTTGATAGCGATAGCCTATCCAATTATTTTGGTACCTTATAATTCCTTAACCTATGATGTAATCGGTAAGGCCTGGAAAGTAAAGGAAATGAGAATTGAATACATAGTTATTCGAGAAATATTCTTAAATGCAGGAAGGTTTGTTTCAATCCTATTATTTTTAGCTGCAGTTACATTTTTTGACGATAAACAAAGTATTCCTATTTTGCTTGCAATAGTAGGGGGCGGACATTTAATCATTTATTTCTTTATTCGGAATATCAATATGCCAGATGCAAAAGGTCCCGTACAATCTAAATCAGCTGCAAATCGTAAACTGATTGAGGGTGAAGGTGGATCTACTGCATAATTAATAGCGTAGTAATTTACTCTAAGTTGTTTAATTTTTAGGATTAAAGTAGAAGAAAGATATCGATTTCCACCAATTTGCGGAAATCGTGTTTTTTAATAGCAATCAAGTGTATTTTCTTTTACAATAAGAATAAGGGCACCTGGCCTGACTAGGTGCTCTTTTTAACGCACTTGAGAAAGATGTCCAGTGTAATAATTACTCTATAAAAGGTTGATGATATAAATGATCAAAAAGAAAAAATCACATGTGCCGTTTCGGTTGAATATGTTGTTTTTTGTTGTTTTTCTTCTTTTTTCAGCACTAGTTTTGAGATTAGGTGTTGTACAAATTGTACATGGAGAGAAATTTCAAAAAGAAGTAGACAAAACCGAAAATGAAATTGTAAATCTTCCTGTACCTCGCGGGAAAATTTATGATTCCTATGGAAGGGTAATAGTTGATAACCTTGCCATGAATGCTATTACTTACACACGTGCCAAGGGTACGAAGAATGAAGATGTATTAGAGGTTGCTGAAAAGCTGGCAACACTAATCGAAATGGAATCAGATAAAGTAACAGAGCGTGACCTAAAAGATTTCTGGATGTTGAAACATCCTGATGAAGCCGAAGAGTTGGTTCCAAAGTCTGAAATTGAAGAGAAGGAATTATCAAGTGGTGATATTTATAAGCTTCAGATTGAGCGTATCACAGAGGATGATCTAAAAAAGATTACGGAACCGGAACTTGAGGTCGCTGCGATATATCGTGAAATGACGAAGGGCTACGCACTTGTACCTCAAATTGTAAAAAATGAAGGTGTCTCAGCCGAGGAATATGCAGTTGTATCTGAAAATCTTGAGAACCTTCCAGGTGTTAATACAACGACCGATTGGATTCGTGATTATAAATTTGATGCAACATTAAAATCAATTCTTGGTCGAATTTCTGATACAGATGATGGTTTACCGAGTGAAATGCTTGATTATTATCTAGCTCGAGGTTATAACCGTAATGACCGTGTCGGTTTAAGTTATCTTGAATATCAATACGAGTCAGTATTACACGGCCAAAAAGCAAAAGTTGAGAATGTGATTAAAGGTAACTCAGTACAAGAAACGATTGTTATTTCTGAAGGGCAGCGAGGCAGCGATCTTGTCCTAACAATTGATATGGATCTACAAAAAGCAGTAGAACAAATCTTGGAAGAAGAATTAATAGCTGCCAAACAATCACCAGGTACTCCGTTTCTTGATCGTGCATTCGTTGTAATGATGAATCCTAAGACAGGTGAACTTTTAAGTATGGCCGGCAAGGTCTATACAAAAGATGAGAATGGAAATGTTGTTTTCCAAGACTATGCTCTAGGTGCTATGAATTCGTCATATGAAATGGGTTCAGTAATAAAAGGAGCAACAATGCTCACGGGTTACGAGACCGGTGCGATCGATATAGGTAGTACTCACTACGATGCTCCTATGGATATTAAAGGTACTCCTATAAAAGCATCTTGGCAGAACATGGGCCTAATTAATGATTTAACTGCACTTGAACGTTCCTCGAACGTTTATATGTTCAAAACCTTTATTAGGATTGCAGGCGGGACGTATATCCCGAATCGTTCACTTCCAATTGATGAAGGGGCATTTCCGATTATTCGCAACTATTTTAGCCAATTTGGATTAGGGGTAAAAACAGGGATTGATTTACCTGGTGAAGCGGTCGGATTTGTCGGAAAGGATACTACAACTGGTTTCTTAATGGACTTAGCAATTGGACAGTATGATACTTATACTCCATTACAGTTAACACAATATGTATCAACCATTGCAAACGATGGATACCGTATGCAACCAAAGATTGTTAAACAAATTCATCAACCTACGTTAGAAGATAATGAACTTGGTCCAATTCAAAAACCTTTTGAACCTACTGTCTTAAATCGTATAGATATGGATATGAAATATATTGAACGGGTTCAAGAAGGATTTGTGCGAGTTATGCATGGCGCAAGAGGAACTGCAAAGAGTTATTTCGGTAATAAGCCATATAAACCAGCAGGAAAAACAGGATCTGCTGAAACTCGTTATTATAACGCTGAAACTAAACAAAAAGGTGATTCAGTAACAAGTACACTTGTAGGTTATGCACCATATGATAATCCTGAGGTCGCATTTTCTGTAGTAGTTCCTTTCTCTTATTCAAAAAACAATCATGGTATGAACCTTAAGGTAGGATCTCGTATCTTAGATAAGTATTTTGAACTTAAGGCAACTGATCGGAATACCTCAACAGAGCAATCAGAAACAACAGAAGAAGCACAGGGAGAAACTGCTCCAGACGAAACGGAAGAAGAACCAGAAACTGAATAAAAAATAAAAAACAGCTTAACGAGTAATCGTTAGGCTGTTTTTTTGTTTAAAAAAATGCATTGGAATCAATCAACAATTTCTGTGCATATTCATCATTTTTTGCATATTTACAAAACCTTTACAATCAATTCATACGAGATTAATAGAGTGAGATTATTCTAAACTCGTAGGACAAAAGCAAAACACTTTAAAACCTTAGGGGGAATTAAGAAATGAAACGCTTGAAGTTCTTTGGATTAGTAACAATGGTAATCTCGATGCTTGCACTCGCTGCATGTGGTAGCAGTGGAAGTAACACTGAGGAAAACGATACTCAAACTGGAAATGGTAATGCAAGTGCAGAATTAGAAGGTAGTGTTGTAATCGATGGATCCGGAACTGTTTATCCTTTCATGTCTAAAATGGCAGAAAATTATATGTTAAATGAACAAGAAAACGTATCAGTTGAAGTTAGCCGTGCTGGAACAAGTGCAGGCTTCAAAAAGTTCTTAGTTGAAGAAGGCGGAACAGACTTTAATGACGCATCTCGCCAAATTAAGGATGAAGAAGCTGCTACAGCTGAAGAGTTAGGAATTGAAGTAAAAGAACTTAAGGTAGCACTTGATGGTTTAACATTCGTTGTACACCCAGATAATAATTGGGCAGAGGAATTAACCCAACAGGAAGTAATTGATATTTTCTTAGCAAGTGCTGGTAAGAAAAAGTGGTCTGATGTTCGTGCTGATTTCCCAAATGAACCAATCAAAACATATGGGCCAAACGAAAATCATGGTACTTATGAATTCTTCTGGGAAAATATTTTAGAAGAACAAGACCTTGTAGCTAATGCAAATCTTCAACAAGAGTATTCAACATTAGTTGATCTAGTTTCAAAGGATAAAAACGGAATTGCATTCTTTGGTTACGGGTATGCAGTAAATAACACGGATAAAGTAAAAATAATAAAAATCGATTTTGGTAAGGGTCCTGTTGAACCGAATCTAGATACAATTAGTGAAGATGGAGACTACGCACCATTTACAAGACCAGTATTTACTTACCTAAATGTAAACATGGCAAAAGAAAAGCAACAAGTATTAGATTATGCAATCTATACAATGAAAAACGCTGCTGAAGTTGCTGCAGAAACTGGATTTGCTCCATTACCAGATGATGAGTTACAAAAAGTAGTAGAAGAGCTAGAAGGATTAAAATAAGTAGTAGATAAAAGAAGAAGATGAGAGAAGGGTATCCCCTCATCTTCTTCCACATTAAAATATTTGGCCGAAAAATTAGAAGGATTGAAGGGAGTCTATCATGAAGGAAGGACCTAAAACTGTGAATGTCAGAGAGATGATTGCACAAAACAAAAGTGCAAAAAACATAAATACATTCATTGAAAAAGTGATTCCGAAAAGCTTGCTTGTGATTGCAATTATCTCCATTTTAACTACAATAGGAATAGTTTTCACATTGCTATTTGAAACATTTGAGTTTTTTAAGCGAGTACCTTTTCTAGACTTTTTTACAGGTACTGTATTAAAACCCCTCGGTGATAATGCTGAATTTGGGGTACTACCCCTTTTAACCGGAACAATAATCTCTTCAACGATTGCAATGCTTGTTGCAATACCTGTTGGTTTAATGTCAGCTATTTATTTAAGTGAGTATGCTTCTGAGAGGGTTAGGAAGGTATTAAAACCCATTCTGGAAATATTAGCTGGGATTCCAACGATAGTATATGGTTTCTTTGCATTAACATTCGTTACACCACTATTGAGATCTATTATTCCTGGTCTTGAACCAACCAATATCCTCAGTCCAGGAATAGTAATGGGAATAATGATTATCCCTATGGTTGCCTCCTTATCAGAGGACGCGATGAGCTCGGTACCAAATTCTATAAGAGAAGGTGCATTAGGGCTTGGATCTACTAGATTAGAGGTTACATGGAAAGTTGTTATTCCTGCTGCTATGTCTGGTATTATCGCTTCATTTGTACTTGGAATATCCCGTGCAATTGGCGAGACAATGATTGTTGCCATTGCAAGTGGAAGCTCTAAGAACTTTACTTTTGATATTACCCAATCTATGCAAACAATGACAGCTTATATTGTCGAAGTTACGGGTGGAGATGCACCTGCTGGATCAACTTTGTATTATAGTTTATATGCTGTAGCTATGACTCTGTTTATTTTCACTTTACTAATGAATCTATTTGCTCAATATATTTCTCGCAAGTTTAAGGAGGAATATTAAAATGAAATACGTTGATGTTGTACAAGTGCAAAAAAAATTAAACACTCGTTTGTTTACCAATAATATTGCAAAGAGTATCTTTTTGGTCTCAACTTTATTTGGGCTTGTTGTGTTATCTGTTCTTTTTTACCGAGTAATCTCCCAAAGTATTGGATGGATAGATTTTCAATTTATAACTAGTAAACTATCAACTGTTGCTGAAAACGCCGGAATAATGGGTGCAGTCTTAGGAACGTTATGGTTAATGGTTGTAGTGGCTCCTATAACATTATTTTTAGGTGTTGGGACAGCTATCTATTTAGAGGAATACGCAAAAAAGGGTAGATTGCAACGTTTTATTCAAACAAATATTTCAAATCTTGCTGGAGTACCTTCGATTGTATTTGGAATTTTAGGACTTACGGTGTTTGTTAGAGGATTTGACCTTGGAAATATTGTACTAGCTGGTGGACTTACAATGTCACTATTAGTACTTCCGATTGTAGTAGTCGCAAGTCAAGAAGCCATTAGGGCTGTACCTGGGTACTTACGAGTAGCTTCATACGGTATGGGTGCAACTAAATGGCAGACAATCAAAAATGTTGTTCTCCCGGCATCGTTACCAGGAATCTTGACGGGTGTGATTTTGGCACTTTCCCGGGCAATAGGTGAAACAGCTCCACTCGTTGTAATAGGAATTCCAGCATTATTAATTCCTTTACCAGATGGAATATTTGATAAGTTTACTGTTTTACCGATGCAGATTTATTACTGGACAATCGATGCTGCACTTGTAGCAGAGTATGCAAACCTTGCAGCAGCCACCATTGTAATTTTATTGGTTGTATTATTCTTAATGAATTCAATTGCAATAGTCATTCGAAATAAATTCCAAAGAAGATTTTAACTTTATTCAGCAGAATTTCCCTACATCTATAAGTGGGAGGATGAATGCAAAGAGAATACAATTCAGTCGGGTTCAAACTCGGACTGAAAAAAGTTAAAGCCCTTGGCGGATGCAACGATTATGTTTCAGGCAAGCTTGAAAAAAATCGGGCGCAAATACGTCAAGGCGCATTTGATAATATGGAGGAATATAAAAATGACGGTTCTCGCTGAAAATAAAAAATTTAGTAAATTACCTACTATAGACAAAAAGGTTGTTTATGAAACAAAGGATTTGAATCTTTGGTATGGAGAAGACCATGCCTTAAAAAATATTAACTTTTCAATTTATGAAAATGAAATTACAGCTATTATTGGTCCATCTGGATGTGGAAAGTCAACCTATATCAAAACATTAAATCGAATGGTTGAATTAGTTCCAATTGTTCGTATCTCAGGTGAAATCTTATATAGAGGTAAAAATATTTTTGATAAGTCCTATAAAGAAGAAAAATTACGGACTCAAGTAGGTATGGTGTTTCAAAAGCCAAATCCGTTCCCAAAAACAATCTATGACAATATTGCGTATGGTCCTAGAATTCATGGGATTCGAAACAAGAAGATTCTTGATGAAATTGTAGAAAAAAGTCTTCGCGGTGCTGCTATTTGGGATGAGGTAAAGGATCGATTACATGAAAATGCATACGGACTTTCAGGTGGACAGCAGCAAAGGATTTGTATTGCACGCTGTTTAGCGATTGAGCCAGATGTTATTTTAATGGATGAGCCAACATCTGCACTTGATCCAATTTCAACGTTAAAAATTGAAGAACTCATTCAAGAACTTAAAAAGGATTTCAGCATTATTATTGTAACTCATAATATGCAGCAAGCTGCTCGTATATCTGACCGAACTGCCTTTTTCTTAAATGGGGAAGTTATTGAATACGCAAAAACAGACAAAATGTTTTCAAATCCTTCTGATAAACGTACAGAAGACTATATTACAGGTCGCTTTGGATAATAAACTATAAATCCCAAATTTTGCACTCAATCCTATTATGAGAGGTGTTTGGTATGTCAATTCGTACGACTCTAGATAAAGACTTAGTTCGATTAAAGGAATTATTAGTAGAAATGGTTGAGCAATCAAAGGCAGCGGTAGAAAAGTCGGTGCAATCCTTAGTGCAACAGGATATTGAACTTGCCCAACAGATTATTAAAGACGATGTTAAAATAAACGAACTTGAAGAGCAAATCAATAATATTGTGATACACCTAATTGCTCAACAACAACCAGTTGCTTCAGACTTGCGAAAAATTATTGCTGCCCTTAAAATTTCAAATGATGTAGAAAGAATTGGTGATTTGGCTGTAAATATTGCTAAGTCGATCCTTCATATTGGAGACGGACCATTAATAAAACCGATTGTCGAAATTCCTAAGATGGCAGATATGGCATTAGATATGTTAAAAGATGTTATAAAGGCCTATCATGAGGAAGATGTTGAATTAGCAATTCGTACAGCAGAAGCAGATGATGCAGTCGATCAATTATATGGGAAGTTGATTAAAGAACTTTTACAATTGATGATTAGTCATCCAGAGTCGCTTTCACAAATTACGCAACTTTCTTTTATTTGCCGTCACATCGAAAGGGTTGCAGATCATACAACAAACATGGCAGAACATATTATTTATATGGTTAAAGGTAAGAAAATTGATTTAAATGCTTAAAAAAACTCAAGCACTCGCTTGAGTTTTTTGTACTTTAAGAAGTGTATAAGAAAAAAGCATCAGTATCCAAATCGCTTTTTTAGTTTCCTCCACATATAATCTTTACAATTTCAGATACATCCATCAAATTGGAAAGTTCGTATGTGCCGATTTGTATTTTGGTATTAAGCCCATTTTCAATCAGATAGGTATTTAAATCGGAAGAATTTTGGATAATTTCTTCATTCTCCAATACTTCGGCAATTTGATTACTATTCATACCTGGTTCAATTGACAAACTGTATGTAATTTCTTTTTTTATAGGTTCAGATAATGGCTCATTAACTTTTTGGTTTTCATTAATATCAGTTTCTTCTTGAAGTAATTCACTATACTTCTCTTTTGATAGTGATACATATCCTTTTTCCTCTAAATAATCGTTTACTTGTGTTTCAGAAATAACTGGTTCTCCCTTTTCAAAATAATAAAAGTATCCATAGATAATGGTTGAAAGTATGATTCCAACTGCAATGCCTCGCAATAGTAACTTGTCCATTATGAAAGCCCCATTTTTCTAGCATGTTCTAATATTAGGCGGACTTCTTCTGTTGGCATATTTACCTTACGAGCAATTTGCTCATAACTCAGCCCTGCTTCATAAAGGGATAAAATTGAAGCATCTACAGATGAGTTGGTTTTACTGGTTGTTGGTAAGTCCAATTCGAAATCGATATCATTTGTTAACAACTCTTCTTCAAGAATTTTTACCTTCTTTTTAATTAAATATGTTTCCTGAATGACTGAAAGTGAAAGCTGATCAAATTGTTCTTCAAGCTTTTTTACTCGGTCTTTCCCAGTGAAAGATATAAGAAGAAGGATGATTGCGACTGATAATAATCCAATAATTGCGTATTCCATTATTTCACTCCATTCCATACATTATATTATCGTAGAATGTACAAGTCGACAAATAGGAAAGTTATGAAATAAGCAAGGAAAACCATTCTTTAGTAAAGTAGTCAGCGCGAAAAATGGTTAAAAATGGCTTGTTGCTAAAAGAGGACGCTAATGGTTAAATAAACTTATTGACTTAGAAGTTATGTAATGAAAGTCTGTTTCAATCTTTATTTTTGATATATAAAAATAGGACTGGAATTTTCGACAGTAAGATGGTATGATAGGAAAGTCTGATTAAAGCTTTATATGTTTGGAGGGAAATGAACATGCGTGTTAAAATCACTTTAGCTTGTACTGAAACTGGTGATCGTAATTATATTACAACTAAAAATAAGCGTAACAACCCAGATCGTCTTGAAGTTAAAAAATATAGCCCAAGACTTAAGAGAGTAACTTTACACCGCGAAACAAAGTAACAGTAGGAAAGCAATTTCCTGCTGTTTTTTTATACATAAAACAGATTATTTTTATGATATCTTAACATATAGGGGGGAAGACATTGAAAACGAAACAGGAACTTCGTAAAGAAATGAAACAAACCTTACTTTCCATTCATTCTGACACCTTTGCTAGTTGGTCTGAAACTATTACAAAACACGTCATTCATTTACCCGAATGGCAGAATGCTCAAACAATTGGTGTTACTATTTCAGGGGATTATGAGGTAAATACTGAGGGCTTAATTAAACACGCATGGGAGAACAATAAGAGAGTAGTTGTTCCAAAATGTCATCCTAAAACCAAAGATATGACCTTTCGAGAAATTAAATCTTTTGAGCAACTAGAAGTTGTGTACTTTGGTCTGAAGGAGCCTATTGAAGAGCAGACGACTTCAGTTGACCAAAGTCAAATTGACCTAGTTATTGTCCCAGGTCTATATTTTACTAAAAGAGGATATCGCCTTGGTCATGGTGGTGGCTATTATGATAGATACTTATCTTCTTACAATGGTCAAACAATTTCTTTGGCTTTCCCTATGCAAATTGTTGAATCTTTACCAATAGAAGAATTCGATGTACCCGTCCAAAAACTTGTTACACCCTCACAGGTGATTACATGTGATGATTGATTTACTTATACAACTCATGGCTACAATCTTTGTTGCCTTCGCAGGTTATAAGCTTGCATCTTTAACAAGAAGTGGTGCAATTGCAACGATAATAATAGGTTCAGTTGTATCCATTGGATTCGGTTATAAAGGTTTATTTTTGCTAGGTCTATTTTTTGCTAGCTCGAGTTTATGGAGTAAATATAAACGAGCGAAAAAACAAAGCCTACAAAATAAGGTTGAAAAGGGAGAACAAAGAGATATTATACAAGTATTTGCAAACGGTGGTGTTGCTGCCCTTGCAAGTCTCTTATTTGTTTTAACAGATTCAGAAATTTGGATTTTCTTTTTTATTAGTGCAATTGCTGCTGCAAATGCAGATACTTGGGCTTCCGAGATTGGAACGTTAAGTAGAAAGCAACCAATTCTTCTACTACCCAAACTAAAGAGGGTAGAGCCGGGTACTTCTGGTGCAGTTTCAGCTTTGGGAACTTTTGCCGGCTTCGCTGGTTCCTTAGTAATCACATGTTCTTCATATTTTATATGGCCAGAGGTATCCATCATGGTGTTTATTGTTTTAACACTAGTAGGCTTTTTGGGGAATTTGATTGATACAATACTTGGTGCATCCATACAAGTTGTATTTAAATGTTCTGTATGTGGTATAGAAACTGAAAAAACTTTTCATTGTAACAAAGAAACGAACTATCTTAAGGGAGTTCCTTTTTGTAACAATGATGTAATAAACTTTGCATCGATCCTCTTAGCGGCTATCTTAGGAACTTTTTTCCTCAATTTATTTCTAGGATAAAATACTGAAGAAAGTCAAACAGTATAAATAGGAGGGATTGAATATGTTTCGTATGCTAAGCCGAATTGCGTTAATTTTTGGAGGAATCTATGCTGTTTATAGGTATCGGTACCGAATCTTTAATAAAGTATTTGGGAATCCTGTAATCCGCAGATTTTTCATAAGTACTTCAATGAGTATCCCGTTTATAAGAAACAAATTGATTCATCAAGCCTTCCGGTAATTCGTAAACCTGTTGATCCAGTCAACAGGTTTTTTTCCTGTACTATGTGGAATTATTGGTAACAATGGTGGAAATACGTTTATAATAAAAGTAATTATTTTAAGGTAAAGGGGGGATAGGGTGTTCAGACAAGATTATTTATTTTGGAAGGTTATACAGGGACTCCAAAATGGAGGCTACCGTATCTTGCAATTATCAAAATCGAACCAGGAAGTTTGGTTGGAATCTACGGATAAAGACAAACCCAGAATTATTCGGATGTTACGTCATGACCTTGACTGGAGTAATTGGATGCAGCGTGACATGGAGATTACAACACAAAGACTTGAACAACTCCGAAAAAAGCTGTATCTTCGAAAACTAGATGCATTAAACATCTATATAACGACATATCCGCCGGTGGATGATTGGCAATTTAGAATCGAAGCTCCTCTACAAGCAGGAGGTAAAGGACAAACTTTATTACATACAATTTTAATCAAGTCCGAAGATGTATTGGAAGGGTTAGGGGTAGTCTCAAAGCAGGTCAATCTTCCGCTTACATATAATGATGAATCTCTTTATATTGATCAAGAGATGCTGGAAAAGGTTAGACATGACGTAATATCAGTTGCAAATAAACGTATATCACAAGAAAAAAATCTCTTTCAAAACGGAAAGCCATTTTTCACTTATTTTCTGGTAGCACTACAGCTTATTATGTTCGGTATACTTGAATTAAATGGTGGGAGTACCAATACAAACACATTAATAAAGTACGGTGCAAAGGAAAACTTTCTTATATTAAATGGAGAATGGTGGCGTTTTTTTACCCCAATTGTTTTACATATTGGTATTTTTCATTTACTCATGAATACCCTTGCGCTCTATTATTTAGGGACAGAGGTTGAAAAATTATATGGAAAAGGGCGTTTTCTTTTTATCTATTTATTTGCTGGATTTACTGGAAGCCTAGCAAGCTTTGTTTTTAGTTCCTCCGTTTCAGCTGGTGCATCTGGTGCTATATTTGGCTGTTTTGGTGCATTATTGTTTTTTGGTATAGCATATCCTTCGCTATTCTTTAGAACTATGGGAACAAATGTTATTGGAGTAATCGTAATTAACCTAGTTTTTGGTTTTCTCATACCCGGAATAGACAATGCTGGTCACATAGGGGGACTAGTAGGCGGATTCTTAGCATCGAGTATTATGCATCTTCCCAAGCATAAGAAACTCGGTCAAAGAATTGCAGGTCTTGCAGCAGCTGTACTCGTCTTAGCTGGGTTATTATATGTAGGATATGTTATACAACCACAATCTGACAGTCCACATTTTGTAGTGAGTACTGCCCAAAAGCATCTAGAGGCAAATGAGTTTGAGGAGGCATATAAGTTGCTCACTCAAGCTGAAGAAAAAGGCACTACTTCCCCACAACTTTATTTTTATATGTCTTTTGCGGAAATAAAGCTTGGGAAATTTGAAGATGCTAAGGACCATTTACTGATCGTAACAGAGGAAGAACCAACTATCTCTGAGGCGCATTACAATCTTGCCCTTGTATACATGCAACTTAAGGATTACCATTCAGCGAAGCAATCAGCAGAACGTGCAGTTGAAGAAAATCCCGATAATGAAAGTTATAAGGAACTTATAAGTGAAATTGAGACAATAATTGAACCGAATGAATAGGCACCTTTGCGGGTGTCTTTTTTGTGAGTATATAACGGTAGCTTTATTAAGTATTATTGGTGTTAATGCACCAATAGGTTGAAGGAAAAAGCCTATATAAAAACAATTAGGAATCAATTCCCTTTATAAGTATGTTTTTCCAATTTTTAGTCAAAGATGAATTAGTAGCCTGTTTACATAAAGCCAAAACATGTGCACTAGTTCTGTTTTGCATAGGATTGGAGTGATTCAAATGGGAAATGAAACAGAAAAGCCAAAGCATCCTGTCACGTCAAACTTAGATGAAAATGCTAGTTATTTAAAGGATGCACTTGGAGTAGATAAAAGTTTTGACGTTATAAAAATTGATTTAGAGTATGTTGGAAGAAACATGGCCATGTTCCTAATCGATGGTCTTGTTAAAGATGATATCTTGCACTTATTAATGAAATTTCTTGCTAAGCAAGATGAAAGCACCTTAAAGGTAGATACTCTTGAAAAGCTATTAAAAACATATATACCTTATGTTGAAGTTGAAACTACGGATGACCTGGACAAGGTTGTTGATACAGTTCTAGCCGGCCCGACTGCATTAGTAATTGACGGAATTGATAAAGTCATACTAATTGATGCCAGAACCTATCCCGTACGTGGACCGGAAGAACCTGATATTGAAAGGGTTGTTAGGGGATCCAGAGATGGGTATGTAGAAACCATTGTATTTAATACGGCTTTAACAAGAAGAAGAGTTCGAGATAAATCCCTACGAATGGAATACCAACAGGTTGGCAGACGTTCTAAGACTGATATAGTAGTCTGTTACATCGAGGATATTGCAGATAAGAAACACGTTGAAGATGTTAAAAAGGCAATTAGTAAAATTGATACAGACGGACTACCAATGGGAGAAAAGACTATTGAGGAGTATATATCAGGACGCCACTGGAATCCCTATCCAGTTGTAAGATATACTGAAAGACCTGATACGGCAGCCGTTCACTTATACGAAGGACATATTATTATTATGGTAGATGGGTCACCAAGCGTACTGATTACACCAACAACATTTTGGCACCATATGCAGCATGCAGAAGAATATCGAAATAGTCCTTCAGCAGGATTATATTTACGACTTGTCCGGTATATAGGTGTGTGGGCATCACTATTTCTATTACCATTATGGTACTTGTTTGCAGTTCACCCAGAATTATTACCAGAAGAATTAAAATTTATCGGTCCAAATGATAATGGAAGGCTACCACTTATTTTGCAGTTCTTCCTCATTGAGATAGGCATTGATTTATTACGGATGGCAGCCATTCATACCCCAACTTCCCTAGCAACTGCGTTGGGACTTGTTGCCGCTATGTTGATTGGCCAAGTTGCGGTAGAGGTTGGATTATTCACCAATGAAGTAATATTATACTTAGCTATTGCAGCAATTGGTACATTCTCGACTCCAAGTTATGAAATGAGTCTTGCTAACCGATTGGCAAGGTTGTTCATATTAGCTGCAACAAGTATATTTGGAGTTATAGGGTTTGTTGGGTCAATAACCATGTGGATCCTATTCTTAGCTAGAATGAAGTCATTTAATGTACCATATTTATGGCCTTTTGTTCCATTTTCATATCGTGCCTTTAAGGATGTATTATTCCGTGCTCCGATTCCTTTAAAAAGAAAAAGACCAGCAGTATTACATCCTAGGGACCCAGATAAATAAAACTAAATTAAAAGGGAGTGTTCACATGCTGGACGCTCCCTTTTCCTATTATTGAGAGGGATTTTATTATGCTACTTTATGACAATTTTGAGTAGTACTTGCACGTTCGGCTTTTTTTTACTAATCTAAATATGTGTAACACTAAGTGGAAGTGACCAACAGAGGAGAACAAAATGGAAACGATTTACGACATAAGGCAGTATTTAAAGAAATTTGGAACAATCATATACATTGGTGATCGGGTGGCTGACCTAGAATTAATGGAAGCAGAAATAAAAGAACTATATAATTCACAGCTTATGGATACAAAGGATTATCAAATGGCTATTTTTCTTTTACGCCAAGAAATTGTTAGAGAACGTGAGAAAAATAAAAAAAATGCTGGACATTAATCATGTGAAGAATCGAGGAATACATATGAGCAGTTATGAACAATTACTTATTGGTATTGATTTAGGTGGAACAACCGTTAAGCTAGCCTTTATCACCCAGGAAGGTGATATTATTGAAAAATGGGAGATTCCAACTGATAAAACAGGCAGATCTATCATTTCTGATATTGCTACAGCACTAAATAATAAGATGACAGAGATGAGCTTGACTAAGGGTCAGTTTTTGGGAGTTGGAATGGGTGCACCCGGACCAACTAATTTTGAAGAAGGAATTGTATATAAAACAACAAATCTAGGCTGGGAGAACTACCCACTTCAAGCAGAACTCGAGGAAAAGATAGGTCTTAAAGCAGTTATTGATAATGATGCAAATGTCGCTGCAATCGGAGAAATGTGGAAGGGTGCAGGGGACGGTTCAAAGGATATTATTTGCGTTACGCTAGGTACTGGAGTTGGCGGTGGGATTATCTCTAATGGTGAGGTTATCCGTGGAACAAATGGGGCTGGTGGTGAAATAGGACATATTACAGCAGTTCCTGAAGGTGGAGCACGATGTGGTTGTGGTAAGACAGGTTGTATTGAAACAATTGCTTCTGCTACAGGTATTGTTAGACTGGCAACCGAAGCTATTCAAGGTCATTATGGAGCGAGTCAGCTCCGGGATGAGTTTGAATCTACAGGAGAACTTTCGTCAAAGAGTATTTTTGAAGCAGCGGCTGAAGGAGATCCAATTGCACAAGAAGTAATTGATTCTGTAGCGTTTTATCTTGGATTATCGATGAGTCATATAGCTAACGGATTAAATCCTGAGAAGATTGTAATTGGTGGCGGTGTTTCAAAAGCAGGTGACCAGCTACTTAAGCCTTTAAAACAGCAATTCGATCGATTTGCATTTCCAAGGGTTGCAGAGGCCGTTGAGCTTACAATAGCAACATTAGGAAATGATGCAGGAGTAATAGGAGCTGCCTATTTAGCTAAAACCAAGTTAGCGAAATAAGATGTAAATGAAATGTTTTTATAGTAACGAAGAAGTTAGTGAAATATAATTTATGAGAATTAAATATAAAGAAACCTATATTTCATAAGGAAATAGTAGTGTTTTTTATCCTACAAAAGTAGTGTAAAAGAGAGAATTAATTTGATTTCTCTCTTTTTTTGTTACTTATTAGAAAATTCATAAAAATTTTACTTTGGATTTCTATGAAACTTTCTAGTCATTTAAACGTCTTATATGTATATATTAGGAAATACATAATGTACTATTCTACAAAATTAGGTTTTAGTGCCGATTGATTTTGTGTAAAAAAAGTATTAAGATATTGTTTAGTGTTTCCTAAAATAAACCAAAATATGGAATTTATTAACTCCGCTGGTCTTGATAAACAAGGAGGTAAGTAAGATGATTAAGTCATCTTTAGCAAAATCGAAGTTCTTGTTCTTGGCAACTTTTTTATTATGGATAAAAACCTACATCGTATATAAAACTAGCTTTGATATAAAGATAGAGAATGTAATGCAAGAATTTATCTTGCTTATAAATCCAATTAGTTTTCTATTATTATTTTTTGGTGTTTCTATGTTTATTAAAGAGAAACGTAGAAATATGTTCATACTAATTGCTAGTTTCATTTCTTCGCTTGTACTATATGCAAATGTTGTGTTTTATCGTTTTTTTAATGACTTCTTAACACTTCCAGTTTTATTTCAAACAAGCAACATGGGGGACTTAGGAACAAGTATTACAGGAAATCTGAAATGGACAGATCCACTTATGCTTATAGACTTGCTTATATTACTGTTTGTTTATAAATATAAGCCAAGTATTACTGCAACTTCCCAGATAACAAAAAAGGAAAGAAGAGCTTACTTTTTATTAGTTGCAGCTATATTTTTCTTTAATCTAGGCTTAGCAGAAGCACAACGTCCGCAATTATTAACAAGAACGTTTGACCGTGAAATGTTAGTAAAGAATATCGGAACATACAATTACCAGATATATGATATTGTCCTGCAATCCAAATCTTCTGCACAGAGAGCACTTGCGGATAGTAGTTCATTTATTGATATTGAGAACTATTTAAAGGCAAATCAAAAAGATCCTAGTGAAAAATTTGGTATCGCTGAGGGGAAAAATGTTGTACTGATTTCAATGGAGTCATTACAGAACTTTGTTATTAACGAAACGATTGATGGAGAAGAAATCACTCCATTCTTAAATGATTTTATAAAAGAAAGTTACTACTTTGATAATTTTTACCACCAAACGGGCCAAGGTAAAACATCTGATTCAGAATTTCTGTTAGACAACTCGTTATATCCTTTAGGTCGTGGTGCTGTATTCTTTACACATGCAAACAATGAGCTGACAGCTACTCCAGAAATAGTAAAAGAACATGGATACTTCTCTTCGGTATTTCATGCGAACAATAAAACCTTCTGGAACCGTGATATTATGTATGATTCTTTAGGGTATGACAAATTCTTTGATGTCGAGAGCTATCAGGTAACAGAGGAGAATTCAATTGGTTGGGGATTAAAGGATAAAGACTTTTTTGAACAATCTGTTGATCTTTTAAAATCGCAGCCACAACCATTTTATTCAAAATTTATTACATTAACAAACCATTTCCCGTTTGAACTTGAAGAAGTGGATAAGATGGTCAATGAATATGACTCGAATAGTCGTACATTAAATAGATATTTTCCAACAGTCCGCTATATGGACGAGTCAATTAAACTATTTATAGAACAACTGAAAGCGGAAGGCATGTACGAGAATACTATTTTTATCTTGTATGGAGACCATTATGGAATCTCCGAGAATCATAATAAAGCAATGGCGAAATTTTTAAATAAAGAGGAAATTACTCCATTTGATACTGTTCAGTTACAAAAGGTGCCGTTAATCATTCATATTCCAGGAGTAACAGATAAAAATCCACAAGTGGTTTCTACTGTTTCAGGACAAATTGACTTGAAGCCAACCATCTTAAGCCTCCTAGGTATTGACATAAGTAATGACGTGCATTTTGGTAGTGATATATTCTCACCAGAAAAACTTGAATTAACAGTTTTCCGTGACGGAAGTTTTATCACAAAAGATGCAGTTTATACAAAAAATGTTTGTTATGATAAAAACACTGGCTTAGAAACGGATGTAAGTATCTGCGAACCATATATGGAGAAGGCACAGCTTGAATTAGATTATTCAGATGAAATCATATACGGTGACCTATTACGTTTCTATAATGGCACCTCTTATAAAGAGCAGCCAAATGCTGTGTTTGATGAATAAGATATTTTGAACTGAAAATTAGGACCTTAATTCCCTTGAGAATTAAGGTCCTTTTGTATCAATCAAAAACTAATCCTTAAAGTGAACTGTAGAAGGAAAAAGCCTAAACCAGTTAGGAGATTTCTGAAATAGTTTTTACAGAACTTATTCTTGAATGATTTACTAAGTCATCTCATAGAGTAGTAGGAGAGTTGACTTTAATAAATAGTCATATGTTTTATCAGAAGGAGGATACAAATGGAGGTTTCAGTAAGGCAAGGAGATACACTTTGGTATTATAGCCAGCTCTTCGGGATCCCACTTCAATTCATTCTTGATTCTAATCCAACAATCAACAGTAATCAGCTGCTAATTGGAAGCGCAGTAAATATACCAGGTTTTTTACTCTCTAGGTACACTATAGCCCCTGATGATACCTTATGGAAGTTGGCTAAAGCAAGGTCGTTTTTACCCGACGTACTGTTTCTTGTGAACCCGGAGATTAAAGCTGAGAATCTACAAGTTGGTGAGGAAATATATACTCCTGAGAGAGTGATAAAACCAATTGTTAATGCTAAACGAGAATATGATTATGCCGACTTAACAACTGACATTGAGAAGCTACAAACGATTTATCCTTTTTTACGTACGCGTACAATTGGAAACAGCGTTCTTGGGAAAAATATAATTGAAATACAGGTAGGTAGGGGAATAAAGAAGGTACATATGAATGGCTCATTTCATGCAAATGAGTGGATCACAACAAATGTATTAATGACCTTGTTAAATGAATATTTACTTGCATTAACAAATCAGGCACCAATAAGAGGCTTTTCCGTGGAACCACTTTATTTTGAGTCATTGTTATCAATAGTACCTATGGTCAACCCAGATGGCGTTAATTTAGTGTTAAATGGTCCGCCTGAAGGGGAGCCATATAAATCTGAGGTAGTAAGTATCAATAACGGAAGTCTAAATTTTAAGGATTGGAAAGCAAATATACGGGGTATTGATTTGAATAATCAATTCCCGGCAAAATGGGAAATTGAAAAAGAACGAAAAGAACCAAAATCTCCTGCTCCAAGAGATTATCCTGGAGATGCACCATTAACAGAACCAGAGGTTATTGCAATCGAAAAATTAACAAGAGCAGAGAATTTTCATCGAGTACTAGCATTTCATACACAGGGTGAGGAGATTTACTGGGGATATGAGGGGTTTGAACCTTCTGAAGCAAGTGGAATCGTTAATGAATTCTCTCGTGTTAGTGGTTATAAGGCAGTGAAGTATGTAGACAGTCATGCAGGATATAAGGATTGGTATATTCAGGAATGGAGAAGGCCAGGCTTTACTTTAGAGTTAGGTGAGGGAGTTAACCCACTTCCCTTATCACAGTTTGATGAAATATATGATGAATGCTTAGGGATTTTTATAGCTGCATTATACATGTGAAAAGCCAATTGATTCTTTAAAAATTAAAGTCACTTTTTGTGACTTTTTTTACTTGAAATGAAACTTTTTTAAATGCATAATCGTAGTAGAAATTAAGGTATTAAAATTCAGAGGGTAACCTAGG
The DNA here is from genome assembly GCF_047246645.1 of Ferdinandcohnia jepli. Taxonomy (NCBI): domain Bacteria; kingdom Bacillati; phylum Bacillota; class Bacilli; order Caryophanales; family Bacillaceae; genus Ferdinandcohnia; species Ferdinandcohnia jepli. The sequence continues at coordinate 100,866 of NZ_JBFOKR010000002.1, read as the reverse complement.
TTTTCTGTATTATTAATGTCAGGCAGTTTTTTTCTGACAGAGTAAGGTTAGAATACATAGAAATAAGAAGAGGTGAATACTAGTTGATGAGAATTCCTATATTTTTTCTTTATATTGTACTCTTTTTAGTCGGCTGTTCTTCTCATCAACTGTTAGAAATAAGTGATGTACCAAAAAGTAGTGATAAGAATGTAAGTAAAAGTCCTGTTCCAAGTGAATTCTTAGGAGAAAACAGGCCGATACAAACTCTTGACATGAGTGGTGAAGCTTTCAATACAGTTGGAGAATGGTATGATAATGAAAGCATATTATATGTAGTAGATGCTGATGGAGGATCTGAGCTATATCGTTACCACTTATACAGCGGTGAACGTGAATTGTTTCTAAAAACAGACTCGCCAATTCTTACGATGAAAGCAAATGAAGATCATTCGCTGTTTTTGATACATACTTCAAATTTTAATAATCAAGCTACTTTAACTACTGTGGACAAGGAAGGCTCAATTTTGTATGAATGGGAAATTCAGTCTTTTGATTTATTTTATTCGTGGAACCCGTATCAGACAGACCAGGTATTTGTGACTACATTTCTTGAGGATTGGTCATTTCAAACCCATTTACTTGATGTTTCTACTAAAAATTTAATGAAGTTTGAAGTGTTCCAGCCTTTTGTACAATGGATGGATGCAAATACAATTTCTTATTTAAAATGGAATCAAAATGAACTCGATTATTTTGCTCCTTTACACTCGTATCACCTTGATACTAAGACAGAAGGTCTTTTATTCGAAAATATTATTTCGTTTGCAACATATAACCAATTATTGGTTACTTATGAGCTTGATCATGAAAAAGATGCATACGGGAAAATTAATTTTTTCCATCCAGAAATGAATAAAAAGCTTTACGAAGCTAGTGTTCCTCTTTTAAGTGACTACTCGAAGTGGTATATTCCAGCATCAGATTATGCACCATTGCAGAAAGTGTTTTATTCCTTCCGGCCATACTCAACTGGAGCTTTTGATACGTATTCAGAAAAATTTGAGTTGGTAGCATATAATTTATCTACTGGTAAAGAGGAAGTCGTTTTAGAAGAAGTTGATGATTCACCGTTAAATTTTTCACCGGATGGTTATTTAGCATTGTATGGCTATAAATCGGAGAACTTGATTGATATCAAGACGAAAACAGTAATTGAACTAGTGAATTACTAAAGGAGCGTAAAAAAACATGGCAATTGTAGATGTAACAGTTATTCCAATTGGTACTCCCACCCCAAGTGTGAGCACATATGTAGCAGAAATACAAAAAATCCTTCAAAAGTATAAGGATGAAGGTCTTATCAATTTTCAATTAACGCCAATGAATACAATTATTGAAGGTGAACTTTCAACCCTTTTTAAAGTTATTCAAGCAATACATGAGGCACCTTTTGCAAAAGGAATTGAAAGGGTAGCAACTAATATACGAATTGATGATCGAAGAGATAAAAAAGTATCTATGAACGACAAATTAGACAGTGTGAATAAGAAGCTGACATAATAAACTAGCTCTGCTTATTATATTGGATTCATATATACATGAAAAAAGCCATCGGATAGTCCGATGGCTTAATTTTAAATGATAAGAAAGTATAAAAATTTCAACCGAGTTTTCGGTGTCTAGCTCCAGCGCCTAGCCCCTCGAGGTCGCTTCACCCCTCCTGCGGCGGCAACACAAAGGAATGCTTCGTGAGGATAATCCTTCGCAGGAAAAAAGCTTTGCTTTTTTTCGAGCCTCCTCGTCAGGGTTCCAGCGCTTGTCGGACTTGCACAGGATGTGCTGACATCGACGTTCGCCACAGGACGTGGCGGCTTTTTAGTCGATGGTCCTTTTTCAAAGGCGCTTGCGCTTTTCTTAATTAATGAGCAGCTGGGAAACCATGTTTCCAAATTGTCATAAATGTGAACCAACCTAATACTAAAAAGATTCCTGCTGAAAAAACTAAAGCAAGCAAGTTCTTTTCACGTAATGAACGAATAATTGCAAACGCAGATAAAGTTACAACTAGCGCGAAAATAATCATTAGACCCATGTGACTTACCCCCTTGTCTATTTTCAAATTTCATTTTTGTGAAGTAAAACATTCAATAAAGAACGTTTCTGTCCTATTTCATTACTATTTTCCCCATAGTATGAAAATATACAACATCCTGAAGCTATAAAAAGAGCTACAGCCTTCTTTTAAGAAGGTTACTACCTTATGTAAAGATAACATATATATACATTCTATATTCTAATCGTTTTCACTGATTTTGTCGAGGAGTAAAAAGTGACACTTCTTAGACAAATTTGCTCCGCTTTTTCGTTTTCATACAATAGTGTACAATAAGAGCAGAATATGAAAGTAGTGGGAGGATTTAATATGAAATGGCAAAGAATACCTTTAGGACCTTTACAAACGAATGCCTATATCCTTACGAATGATAAAAAGGAATGTGTCATTTTTGATCCGGGTGGAGATGGCAAATGGTTGGTCTCTGTTCTTAGACAACAAAATGTAAAACCAATTGCTATACTTTTAACGCATGCTCATTTCGATCATATCGGAGCGATTGACGACATACGGAATAATTGGAGTATTCCAATTTACATTCATGAAAAGGAAAAAGACTGGTTAGTTGATCCAGCTCTGAATCGGTCGAGTTACTTTATGCCAGGACATGAAATCTCCGTTAAAGGAGAGGAAGTACATACTTTACAAAAAGAAGGTACTTTCATTGTTGATTCTTTTACATTTGATTTGTTTTACACACCAGGTCACTCACCTGGAAGTGTGTCCTTTTACAATAAGGAGTTAGGGGTTGTGTTTTCAGGTGATGCGCTATTCTCAGGGAGCATAGGTAGAACAGATTTACCTGGTGGAAATCATGACCAGTTATTAAGTAGCATTCATTCGAAATTATTAACACTTCCAGAAGATACCATCGTGTTATCGGGTCATGGTCCAGAGACAACAATTGAAGCAGAAATGGATTCTAATCCGTTTTTAAATGGTTTTTAACTTTATTCAGCAGAAGTCCCCTACTTCTATAAGTAGGGGATGAATGCAAAAAGAGTATACAATTCAGCCGGGGTTCAAACTCCGGCTGAATAAAGTTAAAGCCTCCGGCGGATGCCTCGATTTTTAAATGGAAATTTTTCGAGCAAGCTCGAAAAAAATCGGGCGCAAATACGCCAAGGCGCATTTGATATAGATACAAGAAATGCCCAACTCAGCTGAGTCGGGCATTTCTGGGGGATGTATTATTTTCATATAATGGTAGGGATAAATCTTTAAGCTACTAAATTTACAATATAATAAAGTTAACACTGTGTCAATAGTGTTAACTGGTAAAGGTGAGTAAAATGATAAACATCTTACGGGACATCATTACGAATTCAAAAGACAATGAAATTAGCTTTGAAGACTATATGAGTATCGTATTGTACCATCCAGAAAAGGGTTATTATATGAAAAAAGCAGAAAAGATTGGAAGAAGCGGAGACTTTATTACAACTAGTAATATTTCTACTATTTTCGGTATTCTTTTTGCTAGAGTTTTTCATATGCTGATTACCAAAGAAAAAGTTTCTCCATATATTTGTGAAATTGGTGGAGGTAACGGGCGTTTTGCGAAGGCAGTTTTAGATGAGTTGTCAGAAAACTATAACGAGACTTATGAAAAACTTACATACCTCATCATTGAAACAAGTCCTTACCATCAGTCCTTGCAAAACGAAACTTTACCAATCGGTGAGAAGATTGTTCAATATGAAAGTATAGAAGAAGCAGCGAGAGTATATCCAGCCTTTAATGGTATTGTTTTTTCCAACGAATTATTTGATGCATTCCCAGTTCGAGTAATAGAAAAAAGAGATGATCAACTTTTTGAAGTTAAGGTGGCTATCGAAGACGATAATAAGTTAGGCGAGAGGTTATCTAAGCTTACCGATGAAAAAATATTAAGATATCTATCGGAAAATGAAATAGCTTTAGTGAATGGACAGAGATTCGAAGTCCCACTTGCAATGCTTCAATATTTAGAACAGCTTTCAAGGTTTATTAATAGCGCTGTTGTGTTCACAGTTGATTATGGTTATACAAACCAAGAATGGATGCAACCTGCTCATAAAGACGGTAGTTTACGCGGTTATTATAAACATCAATTAATACGCGATCCGCTTCTGCATCCAGGAGAGATGGATTTAACTACGCATATTCACTTCGATTCTCTTGTATCTTATGGTGACAAGCTTGGGATCAAACAGGTCCGTAAGATGAGACAGGATGAATTTTTGCTTGCAGCAGGAATTCTGTCTTTTCTAGAACAAAACTATGATCCTGATCCTTTTTCTGAAAAAAGCAAAAGAAACCGGGCGATTCGTTCACTCATCATGGACGGAAGTATGAGTTCGATGTTTCATGTATTCATACAAGAAAAGAACTATCAGGTGGAATGGGACAGTATTTTAATAAAATAAAAAAAGCGATGATAACATCGCTTTTTTTAATGTCCAGTTCCACCAAGTGGCATCATAAATGTTGTCCAATAAGAGAAGGCACAGAAGAATATAGTTAAATATGCGCCGAAAATGTAAATATACATTCTTTCAGACAATTTCAAGTAGCTTAAAAGGACGAAGAACCCTGTTTGAGCAAAGAATAATAGGGCAAGAACATTCATATCGCCTACAAAAAACATTACAGAAAAAATACCAGTCCAAAAACCTAAAACTCGATACATGCGTTCCATATGTATATTTTCCCCCCTTCATGACATTTGTTAAACATGCCTTTTCTTATTATAATGGAACGGTTGCACAAATGTAAATATTACTTTGCAACAAAAGCATTATAACTGCAAGAACCGCAGCCTAAAATAATATTTTCTGTTTCCTCGAGCTGAACATCTTCAAACAATAAATCAAACATACCATGTAAGAATGCATGATGCATACCACAAACAGCTTCATAATTATCCTTTGCAATTTCCTTGAATGGACAATTATTCACTTTTAAAAATATCTTTGTTTTATCTTTATTATGGCTTAAATCCGGATAAAAACCCGCAACAGTTGAAGCTTTTTTTAGAATATCTAACTTTTGTTCAAAGGTTAGCTCGTGAATTGATACAGGTGTGTTATGGTTAATTAACTCTTCTCCATATCTTCTTCCTGTCTCTTCTAATGCCTTTTTCCCAACTTCACCTAATGAGGCCATTGTTTCAATCGCTATTTTTGAAAGTAATTGATAATCACGGTGTGGAAAATTTATTTGAATGTGATCATCGGACAATTTATATAAACGGCTAGGTCTGCCACCTTTACCAGTTTTCTTTGCTTCAGAAACAAGCATATTCACGTCTTCCAGCTTTGTTAAATGCAATCTCGCAACATTTGGATGGATATCAAAAGAATCAGCAATTTCCTGAACTGTGACATCTTCATTTCGTTTAATAATGTATTGATAAATATAGTAACGTGTTGGATCGGCTAGTACGTTTGTAATTTTTAGTGTTTGTTCCATCCTAATCACTCCTAGACCCTTTGATACCCCTATTATAGTACAGTAATACAACGTAATTAAGTTACTTATGTCATTTGTAGGAAATTGTTCACAAATGAAAGGCGAAAATATGTACTCATAAGTTGTGGAGTGTGAATAGAGATTGAACAATGTAAGAGACTAAAAATAAATTGTACGTAAGGAGGATAAGAATGGATTTTAGCTTTGGTTTTATATGGAAAGCAGCTTTAATTGTACTAGGCGGAACTATCCTTTTACGAATAGCTGGCCGAAAATCAATTTCCCAACTAACTCTTGCACAAGTAGTGATTATGATTGGAATTGGTTCTCTACTAATACAACCTTTGGCCGGAGAAAATGTATGGAACACATTATTTGTAGGGTTAGTCCTTGTATTAACATTAGTAATTATCGAATATGCTGAATTAAAATTAAATTTTGTAGAGAAATTTATTACTGGAAAATCAAAGGTGATCATTGAAAATGGTCAATTGAATGAGAAAAATTTACGAAAGCTCAGATTCACTGTTGATATATTAGAAACGCAGCTACGTCAGCGAAGTATATCTAAAATTAGTGATGTACAATATGCGACATTAGAACCAAATGGACAAATTGGACTTATATTAAAAGAACCTAAGCAAGCTGCTACAAAAGAAGATATCTCAAAATTGATGAATGAAATTCTAGCCATCCGGTATTTAGTTGAAACGAAACTTCCAAAAACGAAGGTAATTTCAATGGAACACGATGTGGAACCGATGCCCCAGGCAATTAACCCTCAGCAGTCTGACGAAGATCAAACAGATCTTTTTAAAGAAGTTGATGAGGGTTCACATGGAGACCCTCCACCGAAATACTTGCAATAATCCGGTTAACATTTCCGTGTTAATAGTCATAAACAACTTTATTGTACATATACTTTAATGATTCCTCCTAAATATAGATAGTTTTGACCAATCTTTAACTGCTTTTAAAAATGCAACCCATTTGTGTGGGTTGCGTTTTTATTTTAAGTCGTTTTTGATTAAGGCTCACGGTTCACCCGTGGAAAGCGAGTGGCAGGGGCGGGAATCACCAAACAAAGTACTTCACGCAAATTCAGATAGCACAATTTAGAGGCAATCTTTTTTTTAAATATTTTTAAAAAGCAGGAAGGATTATGTAGATTTATGTTGAATTATGTTACTTGCAAGAGAAAAAAAAGAAAAAAGGAGTGAAGCTATTTGAGTGAAATTGAACGGCTCGGAGATCACTTGATTGAGGAAGCCTGGTCAATTAATGCATCGGATATCCATTTTACCCCGAGGATAAATGATGCAGCAATTCAATTCCGGCTTGATAGTGATCTATTCACAAAGCAGACAATCCAAAAGGATGTATGTCAGCGACTCATTTCCCATTATAAGTTCCTTGCTGGAATGGATATTGGAGAAAGGAGAAGACCCCAAAACGGTGCAATTACCATCATCATTAAAGGTGTTACCATTAACCTTCGTTTATCTACCTTACCTACCCCGTATAATGAAAGTCTAGTCATTCGAATTTTACCCGAAACAACTACTTACTCTCTTGCAAAAATGTCGCTCTTCCCACATATGACTACAAAAATGCTATCTCTATTAAAGCATTCACACGGCCTTATTATTTTTACGGGACCAACAGGGTCAGGTAAAACCACAACTCTTTACTCATTACTTCATGCCACTAAAAAACTTTTTAACCGTAATATCATTACTCTCGAAGACCCCATTGAAAAAAGAAGTGAAGATGTTCTTCAAGTTCAAGTCAATGAAAAAGCGGGTATCACCTACGCTCAAGGGCTAAAAGCAATTCTGCGTCATGATCCTGATATTATCATGGTTGGAGAAATAAGAGATGCTGAAACCGCAAAGATTGCAGTTAGAGCATCATTGACTGGCCATTTAGTGTTAACTACCATGCATACTAGGGATACAAAGGGGGCAATTTACCGCTTGCTTGAATTCGGTGTATCGCTTCAAGAAATCGAACAAACCCTGATTGCAATTGCTGCACAGCGTTTAGTGGAACTAAAATGTCGATATTGTGGAGAAAAGTGCTCACAGCTTTGTAAAAAATACCGTGAAGTAAGACGAGTTGGCGTGTATGAGTTACTTAGTGGTCGTGCATTATCTGAGGTAATGAAAGAAGCGAAGGGAGAGGACGCAACTTATCAATATGAAAAGTTGCGGGACGTCATAAGAAAAGGAATCGCGCTAGGCTATTTATATCCTGATGCATTGGAAAGATGGGTTATGAATGATCAGGAAAAGCAGTAATAGGTGGACACTTAAAGAACAAGCTTTGTATTTAAACCGTTTAGGAGAATTATTAGATCAAGGATATATGTTCGAACAAGCTTCCCAATTTCTTTTATTGCAACTTCCTAAAAATCGATGTAAAGACATTGAAACCATCATTGAAAGCTGTAAGCAGGGAGATTCACTATACACAGCTTTTGGAAAAGTTTCTTTCCATAAAGACATTTTAGGTTATTTATATTTTGCAGAACAACATGGTGATATTTCATTTGCTCTTCGTGAGGGAAGTATAATGCTGCAAAAGAAACTCGTTCAAATTGAGAAAACGAAAAAGCTTATTCGTTATCCTGTATTTCTTTTGCTCTTTGTAAGCTTCATGTTTACTATGATTGAAAAAATTTTATTGCCGCAGTTTGAACAATTATATACCTCTATGAATTACCAAAAGAACTTTCTTTCCATACTACTCATGAACCTGCCATTACTAAATCGTGTAGTCATTCTTGCTTTTATGACACTAATAATAGTGGGAACTATTTGTTATTTTCTTCGAATAAAAACGCTGCCTGTCAAGCAGCAAATGAATCTTCTCTTAAAAATCCCTTTTCTGAACCACATTTCCATTCTATATCATTCCCATTTCTTCGCTGTTCAGCTTTCTAATCTTCTAAAAGGTGGATTATCCATATTAGAATCATTAACCATGTTTGAACAACAACAGCACTCTCCCTTTTTTAGAGAAGAGGCTAGAGAAATGAAACAGCTTTTATTAGCTGGTAATCGTTTTGAGGAAATTATAGAGGGACGTCAGTTTTATGAGAATGAGTTATCACTGATTATTGCACACGGGCAGTCAAACGGTAACCTTGCGAAGGAACTACATCATTATGGACAATTTGTTATGGCTAGGTTAGAAGAAAAAATAACAAAACTTCTAGCAGTCATTCAACCACTTTTATTTACATGCATTGGGGCGATTATAATGCTTATGTATGCAGCCATTATGGTGCCAATGTTTCAATTATTAAACGGAATTTAGAAAGGATGAATATCTATGAATCAAAAGGGTTTTACGTTAATCGAAATGTTAATTGTGCTATTAGTAATCTCCATTTTGTTGCTGGTAACAGTACCAAATGTCACGAAACATAACTCTATGATTAATGAAAAAGGCTGTGAGGCTTTGATAAAGATGGTTCAAGCACAAGTACAAGCCTATGAAATTGATAAAAATAAAGAACCAGTTTCAATAAGTGAATTACAAACAGAAAAATATTTAGATGGAGGAGACCCTCCAGCATGTCCGAATGGGTCTAGTTTAACAATTGAAGAGGGTATAGTTAAAGAAGTGACAGCTGTTGCAGAAGGTTAATAATAAGGGATTTACTTTAATTGAGACGCTGCTAGTACTTTTCATATTTGCTGTAATCACATCTATTAGCCTATTACATGTGAAGCCATTACAGGAATCAAAGAGAATTGAGCAGTTCCTCGAACAACTGCAGAATGATATTTTTTATGCACAACAATATGCAATTAGTCACAGTGATACTTCTAGAATCATTTTTTCAGTTTCTGAACCTTATTATCTATTATCGAGCGGTTCAAAAAACATAAATATTCTAACGCGAAGATACGATCAGTCAATTCAATTTTCACAATCAACATTAGGAACCATTTTACAGTTTAATAGTCAAGGAAATATTCAAAAAGCTGGAAGTATCAAGGTAAAGTATCAAGATGAGACCTACACGATTACTTTTTTGCTAGGAAAGGGCCGCTTTTATGTCTCTAAGATGTGAAAAAGGATATACCATGCTTGAAATGCTTTTGGCGGTTAGTGTCTGGCTCCTACTTTGTACGATCTTACTACCACAGTTCATTGTAGTCTTAGCCGAACGGAATAACATAGAAATTCTGACGATTGGTAATCAGCTGTTATCAGAGGAACTTCAAGCAGCTTTTCAAGGTGGAGTTGACAAATATGATAGTAAGGTACTGGAAAAGGGTGGTACACGCTATTGGTTAACAAGAGAATATAATGCTGAGAGTAACATGTGGGAAGTATGCAATTCTTGGGAGGACAAGTTAGGAAGAAAAGTCGAAAGGTGTGGATATGTAAGTGAATGAATAAAGAAAGTGGGTTTACATTTGTAGAAATGCTTCTTACTTTTTCGGTATTGTTAGTTATAGTTTCATTTATGTCTCCATTTCTTCGGGTGATTTACCACCAAACGAGCTCAGAATTTAATCAATTAGAATGGCAGGTTTTTGTTCAACAAGTAAAGATGGAAATTAGAGAAGCGAAAAATCTCTCCATAACGAATCAAAATCATACCCTTTCCTTTATTAACCCAAGAGGACAAAAAATAAGCTATGAAGTCTACCAAGATAAAATAAGAAGAAGGGTAAACGGTACAGGAAATGAAGTTATACTTCAGAAAATAACAAGCATAATCTATACTCCAAAAAGTAATGGATGTATGATCTCAATTACAACGGTGGATGGTACAAGCCTTGATGTAGTTGTATCATCATTCATGACGTTGGAGGTAGAGGTGCTTTGAGAAATGAAGAGGGATTTATTTTACCTGTAACAATCGCTATTTCATTCTTATTTTTCATGGTTTTTAGTTTTCAACTTAATATGTATCTTACAGAAAAGAATGTTAGCAAAGAAACAGAAGAAATCCACGTCTTAGAAAACCTCATGCAGTTGGGGGTAAGCGACATCACAAAGCTTCTTCGGCAGGATGTTACTCCGATTCAGCGCACAGGTACAGAAAGAAGATATCCGTCTGGAACCACATCGTTTTCGGTAACTCCAGTGACAATTTCAACATCGAAGGTACTGATTACATGTGTGACGAATAATCTTCGGATATATAAAGCGGAAATTTTGTATGATTATGAAACACAAACAATTGTGAAATGGCTGGAATATCGGTAAATAGGGAAAGCACCTTCGACATTTGAAGGTGCTTTTTTAGACTAAAGTTTATAAACCTTTGAATATTTTTTTTCTAAATAGTCAACAAGGTATGAGGCGTTTAAGCTCTCACCAGTGACTTTTTGGATTAATTCATCAGGTGTATAAATTACGCCATATTGATGGATTTTTTCCTTTAACCAACTTTGAATCACGTCAAATTCACCTTTTTCAATATGTTCATAGAAAGAAGGAATTTCTTTCGTGATCGTATGTAAGATTTGTGCTGCATAGAGGTTACCTAGTGAGTAAGAAGGGAAGTATCCTAATCCACCGAATGACCAGTGAACATCTTGTAACACACCTAGTGTGTCAGTTGGAGGCACAATTCCCAGGTATTCTTCCATTTTCTCATTCCATACCTTTGGTAAGTCTTTTACTTTAATTTCTCCACCAATAAGACCTTTTTCAATTTCGTAGCGAAGCATGATATGTAAGTTATACGTTAATTCATCAGCTTCAACACGAATAAATGAAGGCTCAACTATATTAATTGCACGGTAGAATTCATCTAATGTTACATTGGAAAGTTGCTCCGGGTACGTTTCTTGTAGGTCTTGATAGAAATACTTCCAAAATTCTTCGCTGCGTCCAACCATATTCTCTAAGAATCTTGATTGGGATTCATGAATACCAAAGGAAGCACCACTACAGATTGACGTACCTTCAAGTTCCGGATTTATGTTTTGTTCATAAATTCCGTGTCCAGCTTCATGGATGGTTCCGAAGATAGCAGATCGAACGTTATCTTCAAGGTAACGTGTTGTAATTCTCACATCACCAGTATTAACAGATTGAGCAAATGGATGAACCGTTTCATCTAATCGACCACCGTTCATATCAAAGCCAATCTTAGGAAGTATGAATCTGTTAAACTCTTTTTGCTTTTCTACATCGTACAGTTTAGTAAATACTTCTCCACTTGGTTTTGAGGAAGATGCATTAATTCTTTGTAAAAGATCAATTGAACTTTTACGCAGCTCTGCGAAAAGTGGATCAAGCTTTTCCACTGTTAAACCAGGCTCAAATTCGTTTAATAAGGCGTTATATCGGTGTCCTTCATATCCGTAGTATTCAGTGAATTGCTTTTTTATTTCAACTATTCTTTCTAAGTATGGAAGGTAGATATCGAAGTTGTTTGTTTCTCTTGCTTCTTCCCAAGCGTCGTTTGCATTAGAAGTAAGTACCATATATTCATTGTAAAGCTCAGCAGGAATACTTTTTGACTGTTCATAAAAATTACTTCTTTCACGGACACAAGCTTTCGTTACTTCATCTAATTGATTATAGACTTCTTCACTTTTTAGAGTTTCTAGTAACTCACCCATTTCTTTTGAAACAGTAAGTTTAAAGACTTCTGTTGATAAAGTACCGATTGCATTTGCAAAAAGCGAACGTCCCTTTTTAGGAGCCATTACTTTTTGATCCCAGCCTGCAAGAGCTAGCACACTATTAAGGTGAGCAATTTTTTGATCTAATTCCTTAAATTGAGCAATCTTTTCTTGTACTTTAGTGTCTAATCCTTGAGTAGTAGACATACCTTCTCCCCCTCATTATCGGTTATATTCCCCAATATTCATTTGAAAAATAAAATAGACTATTCAGTCTACGTAACTTATTATAAATAACTTTTTGAAAATACACAATAAAAAAATAATAATTGATAAAGGGTAGAGTATTTACTATAATTTAAATAAACTGTATAGTCGTTTTATTTCGAGGAGGAAAGAGATGAGAGAGCAATTTTTAAAAATACGGGGAAGTTCTATTTTCGTTAAAACAATGGGTTCCGGAACACCACTTTTGTTTTTGCACGGTGGGCCTGGAGGTGAGCATAGGTTCTTTTTGCCTCACGTAGAAGAGTTAGCTAACTTCTATCAACTTATTTTTTATGATCAAAGAGGGTGTGGGCAATCTGAGTGCTTACAGGATGAAAGTGAGTATACCATTAAAGAAGAAATTGAAGCGCTTGAAGAACTTCGGATTCATTTAGACATTGAAAAATTGAATATTGTTGGTGAGTCGTGGGGGAGTATGCTTGCCCTTTGTTATGCTACAACGTATCATAAAAATGTTAATAAAGTCATCCTAACCGCTGCAGTTGGAGCAACAGGTGCAGGGTTATCAGAATTTGGTAAAGAATTGGATAGGCGACTTACTGAAAGTGATCGGGATGCACTCGAATCTGCTATCAAAAGATTGAATTCAGGAACGGGAACTGTTGATGAAATATTTACTGTCCTTGATCCCTATTATGTATATAATCCAGAGGCATTAACTCGCAAAACAAAAACAGTAAGTAATGAAGTCGTTAATCGAATTCTAGGTGCGGAGATTACATCCACTTATGACATTAGAGAAACATTACATAAGCTTGTGAACATTCCGGTCTTAGTTCTTCAAGGGAAACATGATTTAATTACACCTACTATGCTAGAGGAATTATTGCTACAATATATACCAAACAAAACCTTAGTTGTTTTAGAAAATTGCGGGCACTGGACCATTGTGGAACAACCTGAGAGATTTAATCGAGAGGTTCGGAAATTTATTGGATAAGCAGAGTAATGGAGGATTAAATGAAGGCAATATATTTAACAGGATTTATGGGAGCAGGGAAAACTACAATTGGAAAAAAACTTGGTAAAGCCTTGAAATTACCGGTTATTGATACAGATCAATATATAGAAGAGCAGGTTGGTAAAACAATAGCTGACATTTTTGCTGAATATGGCGAAGAAGTATTTCGAAAATATGAACGAGATTTTTTAAAGCAACTCCCAACGTCTGACGTTATTGTTACAACTGGTGGGGGAATCGTAATACAAAAAGATAATCGAAATTGGATGAAGGAACACGGACATGTTGTTTACCTTCATTCTGATATCAATACGATTTTCGAAAGAGTTAAGCATGACTCGACACGTCCATTATTTGACTCAAAACAAAAGGAAAATACGGTTAAACTATATACTCAGAGAATCCCGTTTTACGAGGAAGCACAATATAAAATTGATACCTCTTCGAAAAGCTTTGACGAAATTGTGAATAATATCAAATTATGGTTACAAACGGAGAGTAGTGGAAATAATAACTAATAAGTACAACTAGAAGGTGGTTATTATGTCTACAAACGATTACGTGAAATTTGTTACCCAACAGATTGTCAGTTATATAGACAAACCAAAGGAAGTGCGAAAACAAACGCGCCAGCAACGAAAGGAAGAATTACCTCCTTTATCAAATCGCTGGTTCGGAGTTTTACCACTGGCCTTTTCTCTAATTTTCAAAAAGAAACATAAACGATAGGAGAGCTGACTACATCATTCTAGTCAGCCCTTTCTTTTTTACCAGAATCCTCCGTACGGATAATATGGTGGGTAAAACGGTGGTCTACCATAAGGAAAGCCATATCCATATCCACCGTACAAATATGGATTGAATAATGTGCTACCAACAAGTCCACCTAATAAGCCACCAACTAATGGTCCGCCCCAAAAAAGTCGCGTATTGCTCCCGAAGTCATAAGGTCTTCTATAAGGTCCCATTCAATTACCTCCTACAAAATTTTTATCTATTGCAAGCAGTTTAATGAGTAGTTTGTAGATCATTTCTACAAATTTTTGTGGGTGTTCCCCCAATTCTGTCTACACTTATATGGATATGTGACAAGAGGTAAGATGTCGTGGGCGTTTGTCTACCTTTTCTAAATTATTTATCCCGGTGTAAACGTCCGTAAGACTCCCACCTCAAACCGTGAAGTTAAACGAAGCGATAACGAACGCTAACACCTCTCTCAAGAGTACAAAGACTAATTTCGCCACTTCCAGTGGGCCGCAACTGACAATCCCCCACTGATTGAACTTCACTTTATTGGACAAAGTTAGCAGGTTAGAAAATTTAAAATACAATGATATTTTTCAAGGATATCGTTTCTATTCACAACATGTAACTAGTATGATAGAGTTAAAGATACTTCATATTGTAGGAGTGACAGCTGTATGACTATTGAAAGACAACCTATTGTTGATCAGTTAAAACGTCCACTACGTGACCTGAGAATATCACTTACTGATCAATGTAACTTCCGTTGCTCTTATTGTATGCCTAAAGAAATCTTCGGAGACGATTATGCTTTTCTGCCAGAGAGAGAGCTTTTATCCTTTTCTGAGATAGAAACACTTACGAAAAGCTTTGTGAAATTAGGTGTGCAAAAAATTCGCCTAACTGGTGGAGAACCACTAGTAAGAAAAAATGTACATGAGCTCATTGAGCGTTTAAATCAAATAGATGGTGTGGAAGATATTGCTTTGACGACAAATGGTGTGTTTTTACCGAAATATGCAAAGCAATTAAAAGAAGCGGGGCTGCAGCGGGTAAATGTAAGCCTGGATTCAATTGACGATGAAACCTTTAAAGGAATGAACGGTCGATCTGTTGGAATTAAACCTGTCCTAAAAGGAATTGAAGCAGCAGTAGAAGCTGGTCTTCATGTGAAAATGAACATGGTCGTGCAAAAAGGGAAAAATGATTCGCAAATTCTCCCGATGGCACGCTTTTTCAAGGAAAAAGGGATTACATTACGATTCATTGAATTCATGGATGTTGGAACTACAAATGGTTGGAATTTTGACCAGGTTGTGTCCAAAAAATATATTCATGATTTGATTCACGAGGAAATGCCATTAGAGCTTGTCGATGCGGATTACTTTGGTGAGGTTGCGAAACGGTATCGTTATATTGGAAGTAATGCAGAAATAGGATTTATTTCATCTGTAACTGAATCATTTTGCTCAAGTTGTACGAGGGCTAGAATTTCTGCTAATGGCAAGCTCTACACGTGTTTATTTGCAACTGGTGGACACGATTTGAAGGAATTGGTTCGTTCAGGTGCTTCAGATGCTGAAATTGATCAAGCCCTTCAATCGATTTGGCAGGCAAGGAAAGACCGTTATTCAGATGAACGAACAGAAGAAACCGCAAAACAACGGAAAAAAATTGAAATGTCTTATATCGGTGGATAAAGGTATAGAGGTGCTATTTGGCACCTCTTTATTTTGAGATAAAAAAGTATTAAGTTTTCAACTTAGTTTTGCTGTCTAGCTCCAGCGCTTTTCTTATGCTTCTTGTCCCGTTTGCCTAGTCCGAACTAGCCAACGATGAACAGGGATCTCTATTAAAGTGATGACTAAAGCTGTTAAGATTGCACCCCAGAAGGTTACCTCTGCACCCACCATAAACGCTGAAACAAAATATACTACAATCGCTGCCGAAACAAAATCTACGATATCTGTCATTACAGTTGTTGTTCTTCTTAGCATCATTACTTCCATTAAATGTCCTACAATCGCTAAGATAATACCGACAACGATCGGTTGATACCACGAAACATAATCAACATTTCCAAATAAACCTGCACACACTGCTACAACCAATGGTAAAACAATAATCTTCAAGAAGAAACCACTCATTGTAACACCTCCTTTAACGGGTATTTTTAGCAAAAAATAAAATTTTATGTAATCGTGTTTTTTCGTTAAAAAGTATTTCAATCAATAAACGAGATTTTCAAACAAAAAGTAGACTGTTTTTATTAAACCATTAGTTTCTACCGTTACGGACTTTAAGCCTAAGCCTCAAGAGTTTGAACGGACTTTATACCTAAGCAGAAATTTAGGTACTTATCTTTGATTAAAAGCTAAAATTCCCAAAAATTGTGAAGTAAGAGACGGAAGAAAAGAAAAGCTTGTATTTTCGACATTAAAATCTAATAATTCCGAAAATAACTCTTTTTTCTCCGAAGGAATTCTTCACTTATAAATAGAAAGCAATTTAATTAGAAAAAACAGAAACTACAACAACCATTATTTTTAGCGAAATGGGGGCGATGATTAGGGATTGGGTCGAAAGGACTATTTGTGTGTCGAGGGTTTAAGTACAAACGGAGGTGTATTTTATTGGCTAAAAGGAAGTTAGCTCGGAAAACCTTTTCATTATTTTTTAGCTTTATTCTAGTATTTTCAATGTTTTTCCCTTCTCTCTCATTTGCCCAATCGAACGGGAGCAGCTCAACAACTGTTGAGGAAGTACAATTAGAAAAACAAAGAGAGCAGGAATTTAAAAACGAATCTACTAGTCTGCAAACGGTAGATTCCGAAACTAGTGAGCTACCAAATCTTTTAAAAGGTTTAGGTATTGAGGCACCAGAATTCTCGGAAGAACAAGATCGTACAAAGGCGATTAGTAAGCAAAAAGTTGAAGAAAAGGTTATTCAACAATTGAAGAATGAAGACCGTGTTGATGTAATTATTCGTCTTAAGGAAAGGCCGGAAGTTAATGATATTTATCCAAAGATAAAAGGTTTAGAAAAAAGAAGTGAAAAAATAAAAGAATTAAAGAATCATTTAGAACAAAAAGCAAATGCCTCTCAAAAAGGCTTAAACCTAGCTCTTGCAGCACTTGAAAAGCAAGACAAGGTAAAAAAGAAAGAAAGTTTCTGGATAATTAATGGAATATCAGCCTCCATTACGAAAGATGCACTGGAAGAGCTTAAACAGAGGGCTGATATTGAGAGTATCACTCTAGATGAGACTCTACAGCTGCCAGAGATTACAGTAGAAGATAGTACACCACGGTTACCTGAATGGGGCATTGAGAAAATTAATGCTACCAAGGTATGGGGCGAATATGGAATTAAGGGTGAAGGAATTGTAGTTGGAATTATGGATTCAGGAGTCGATGGTGGGCATGAAGCACTAAAACATAATTACCGTGGAAAAGACGGAAATCATCAATATTCTTGGATTGATCTATCGGGGCATAACTATCCAACTCCACAGGATGGTAATGGACATGGAACCCATGTTGCAGGAACTGCTGTTGGCGGTGGGCAAGGTGAGCCGATTGGTGTGGCGCCTGAAGCTGAATGGATTGCGGCAAAAATATTTAATGATGGTGGCAGTACGACAACTAGTGCTATCCATCGTGCCTTTGAATGGTTCATGGCACCAGGAGGGGACCCTTCAAAAGCTCCTCATGTAGTAAATAATTCTTGGGGAAATAGTAACGCTTATAATATTGAATTCTATGAGGATGTTGAAGCTTGGGTTGCAGCAGGGATATTCCCTTTATTTGCAGCAGGAAACGATGGTCCAGGTTCACAAACCATCGGTTCACCAGGAAGCTTTCCTTCAGCGTTTGCAATTGGAGCAACCGATGAAAATGATCAAATTGCATATTTCTCGAGTAGAGGTCCCGTTTTTTGGGACGATGGTAATGGGAATCAAACAAGACTTATTAAACCAGATGTATCTGCACCAGGTCATTATATATATTCTGCATGGCCATCAAAAAGGAATGAAGGCAAATACAATACAATCAGTGGTACCTCAATGGCAACTCCACATGTTGCAGGGGCAATAGCGCTGTTATATCAAGCAAATCCTGATTTGACAATCGATGAAGTTAAGAACCTGTTAAAAAATACAGCTAGAAAAGAAACGTACATGGGAACTCTTCCGAATGATATATATGGAAACGGAATAGTTAACATATACCAGGCTGTAACAGAAGCTGCCTTTGCTGGTGAATTAACAGGAAGCTTGAAAAATGCAGATGGACAAGCTATCGCCGGAACTGTCACTTTTGTAAAGGATGGTAGTACACACGAAATAGGAGAAGATGGGGAAGTTAATCTTTCCATTCGTGAAGGCACACACAAGGTTTTGATTGAATCGTTTGGATATTTAACCAAGGAAGAAACAGTAACTATTAAAAAGGGTGAGAATACAACTGTTCAATGGAAACTTGACCCTGCACAAACATATCGTCTATCAGGAAGAGTTGTAGATTCTGAAACGAAAGATGGTATTGCTTTTGCATATATACGTGTGAATGATACACCATTAAAAGCTGTTCGAACTGATCAAAATGGCACATTCAATCTTGAAAAAGTTCCAGCAGGAACGTATAAACTTCAGGTATCAGGTGAAGGGATCAAATCAAACTCAACAGAAGTTACTGTTGAAAAAGAAGAAGAAATTGTTATTTCTGTCAGTAAAATAAGTTCATCCTCAAATCTGGACTGGAAAATGGCAAATAACAACCTTAATCGAAATGCTGTTTCACCAGTAGCTATCGATATTGAAGGTCTAGAACCAGGATGGAGTTTTGATAATTCATCGTATGGTCAAATCTTATTTTCTACCCCGGCAGTAGCTGAACAAAGAGTAGTGTTCGTTACTGATAGAGGATGGGTAGTAAGTCTTGACAGTGAGACAGGCGTGGAACAATGGAGTGTAAGACTTGGATCTTCAAATCGGTCATCCCCAACAATCGAAGAAGGTGTTGTTTATCTTTCAGGGGGAGCTGACAAAAGAATTTATGCGCTTGATTTAGACAATGGCCGTGTTCTATGGAACTATGAAACAGGTTCCTTACCAATCTATGAGTCACCATTATATTATGAAGGTAAGGTTATTGTTACATCTGGCCTTGATGAAAATGCTTCTTTAACAGTACTCAATAGTAAAACAGGTGAAAAGCTATGGAGTAAGCCTTTAGGAGCATCAACGTACTTAGGTGCCAGCTTTGGAGAGGGACATGTATTTGTTGGAAGCTATGAAAATAAAACGCTACGAGCATTACAAATGGAAGATGGTTCAGAACTATGGACTGTAAAACTTGAGGCGGCAGAGGGAATATCGACACAACCTGTGTATCAGGATGGGAATTTATATGTAGTAGGAAGTAATTTTGATTCTGGAGATGGTACTCTCTATTCTTTTAACGCAAGTAACGGAGAACTCAATTGGAAGGCACCTGGTATTGGTGTTACTCAAGCAGGTACAGCAATTGTTTATGAAGATTTAGTAATCGTCGGATCGTCAACTGTACCGGCATTAAAAGCATTTGATAAAGAGACAGGTGCCATGATTTGGCAAAACAAAACTGTAGGAACCAGCTTAAATAGTGGTACTGTTACCGCAAATGGAATCCTATTTGTAACAGGCTCAAACGGTGGATTTTTTGCACTTGACGTATTTACTGGACAATCATTAAAAGATTTCACTTTACCAGATTACAGTACATCAGGAATTCCAGTTACAGCTGGTAAGGTTTTTGTAACATATGGTACAGGAATTCAAATCTATCAATCTCTAGGAATTTTAAAAGGAACAGTTACTGATACAAATGGTTCACCAATTGAAGCTACTGTTTCAGTAGATGAATCTGGGGTAACTACTCAAACAGCTGAAAACGGCAGCTATGAACTACTTCATAAACCAGGTGAATATCGTGTGAAAGTATCTAAATACGGGAAAAAACAAGTAATTGAAGATATCACCTTTGTATCTGGATATGAGCAAAGTAAGAACTATATTCTCGAAGATGCAGAGACTGGGTCTGTAAAAGTAACGGTGGTTAATAAGCGGACAAAACAACCACTCGAAGGTGTGAGTGTTTCATTTACAAGTACTCCCGTAAGTGGAACGACAAATGCTGAAGGGGTTTTCGTACAGGATGATGTTTACGAGGGAGCCTATCAAGTTGAAGTGTCACTAAACGGTTTTGTGCTAGGAAAACAACAGGTTGAAATTTTGAAAAATCAGGAAAATACTTTTTCATTTGATATGCAACCTATAGATATTGCAGTCTTGAATGACTGGAATTCCGAAGTGACAAAGCTATTACAAACGAATGACTTTCATGCTGAAGAACGTGGATGGGATATTATTGATGATCTCGAACGTTATCAAGTAATCTACTTAAATGGAGCATATGGTTCTGGTGGAAAACAACCTACTGAGGCAGAATTTACGCAATTAGTAGAAAAAGCAAAAGCGCATGACGTTAATCTGGTTTTTGTTGATCAGTGGGGGTCTGGATATGGTTCAATTGAGCATCTGAAGAATTATTACCAAGATCCAAAAGAAGTAAGTCATCATTATGACAATGGAACCGTACGTATGCAAGTTGATGTTGAGCATCCCATTTTTGAAGGGTACCAAAAAGGGGACCGTTTAACTCTTTACCAGCGAACTGGGGACTTTGCGTGGTTTAAGGATTATTCGGGACGAAGCTTAGGTACGATCGGTGACACAACAATTGGTTTCGTTGGTACTGGGGTTGCGTATAATGCCGTATCAGAAAATAGTGCGCATTTACTCCTAGCTTCACATGGAGCAGCACCATGGGTATCACCACTTCAGGGGTGGCTGCCAGATCATCAACAAATTTTATTTAACGGCCTAAATTATCTAATGAACTCTGATTTTGGAAAAGCTACAGGGACAATAACAAATGGAGCAGGTGAAACAGTAAACGCCCAGCTTGAAGTGCTTGAAACAGGGGTGAAAACAATATCTGCTTCTGATGGTTCATTTGAAATATTCCATGACGAAGGAACATATACACTGGAAATCCGTGCAACAGGTTATGAAACTCAAACAGTAGAGGTTTCCTTTACACATGGTGAACCGAATGAGCTGCAGATTACTATGGGCGCTAACGGTGGTGGAGTTGTAGCTGGTACCGTGACAGACGCCACATCAAATAGTGCAGTGGGCGGCGCACTTGTTAAGGTAGTAGATGAGAATGAAACTGTTATTAGTGAAACTACAACAGGATCAAATGGCAGATTTGAAGTAAAGGATTTGGAAGACAAGGTTTATACACTTCAGACTACTAAGGACGGATATATTGTCGATACACAGATTTTTGATGTAGCAAAATTGTCTGGGGATATTAATGTCGTATTATATCAGGTCCCACGAGTTGCTGTTGTAGGAGATTATTATTCAGCAGCAAATAACTTTACATCTATCTTTACGAATCTTGGTGTTGAGGTTACTTCACTTACAGTAAGTAATCTTGCTGATAGAATGAGTGAGTTTGACGTTGTTTTCTATAACAATGGAACTGCAACTAAGGAAGTTTTTGAGAGGATTCTAACTACAGCTGATGCATCGCAGACTAGTATTATTTTTGGTGATTCTTATTGGAACAATAGTATAAACCAGCTCGTAAACCATAGAGCTGATCCAAAGGTTAGAAATATTGTAAGAAACACTTCTAGTTCAGCCGGTTATGTTGTTTTAGAAGAAAACCCTATATTCCAAGGGGCAGACATTGGTGAATTTATAGAACTTATGACACCAAGTTCTAGTAGGGTCGGTTATTTTAATGATTATAGCGGCTATCCACTTGCAGAAATAAAACATGAAGGTGGAGAATCTCTTGGTCTAGGGATAGCATACAAACCAAGGACTTCCGGAAGCGTAGAAGTTTTGATGAGTGGCCATAGCTTTGATTATGATCATGATGCTAGTGATTATACCGATAAAGGGAAAGAACTTCTTATCCAAACAGTACTCTGGGCTTCAAATGCGAAGTTTAATACAATTAAAGGAACAATAGTTGACGTTGAAGGAAACCCAATTAAAGCTGATATAAAAGTAAAAGGGAAAAACTTTTCAACAACTTCAAATTCAGAGTCAGGAGAGTTTTCTATTGCGATTCTGGATGGAAACTATGAGATTGAAGTAAGTTCATATGGATATAAGTCACAAGTTGTGCCAGTAATCGTTAATGCGAGTGCAGACAATTACACAATCCAGTTAGATGTGGTTGATAATGCAGTATCGATTTCAGGTGTAATTGAAAACAAGCAAGACACAAATATTATTGAAGGTGCGCATATAGAGGTTTTAGGGGTTCCACGTGAGGCATACACTGATGCTCAAGGAAGATACTCTATCAAAAACCTATTACCAGGCACATACACACTTCGTGTTCAAAAAGACGGCTTTGTTCGCAAAGACATCGAAGTAGAGGTTTCTCCAAGTGAACAGCTAAAACTTGATGAACAGCTAAATCCTTCACCTACCATTGGGGTTACAAAGGATTTAAATACCTCAGGAGTTACAGTAAAACAATATCTGGAAGAACGCGGCTATATTGTTCAAAATATGACATTTAAAGACATTGAGCTGTTGGATGAACTTGATCTTGTTTTTGTGAATTCAGATTATGATAATGCTCAGATTCCAACATCACAAGAATTTGCAGCCTTCCAGAAAGCATTAGATGAAACAAGAACTCCTGTGATTTGGACAGGTCAAGATGGCGGTAGAGGTGGAATTCGATTCCTGAATCAATATACAAATGATCCTTCAGTTATAATTGCCGGTGATGACGCTGGAGCAAAAGGGAAAGTTTTAGCAGAACACCCAATTACTGCCGGAATAGATATTGGAACAGAGTTTAATATTCCAGCGAGATTTGATTATTACTACGGATTTGATGGTTATTCAGGAGAATCCATTGTAGAGTTCAATCATGAAGCAAATGGGGAAAAAGGAAGTATGGTTGCATATAAAGGAAGAACAACTGACTCAGTGGAGATTCTTTTAGCAAACATGACATTTAGCCATGTCTATAACCCAGCTCTTCCTTCTTTCGACTCAACAAGAGAAACAATTTTAAATAATGCAATTGAGTGGGCACTTTACAATACAGAGCCGCTAGTTGGAGAAATTCATGGCACTGTTAAAAACAACCTTGGTACGAATGTTGCAGGAACAGTTATAGTGAAAGAAACAGGTAAAACCTATGAAACAGATGATCAAGGCAACTTCTTTATTGCTTTAGAAGAGGGAACCTATGAATTATCATTTAATGCTTTTGGACATCATGAAAAAACTGTTTCAGTATCCGTCGAGAACGGGGAGCAGCTCACACAGATTTTTGAAATAACAGCAGATGATGTTGGCACAATAACTGGTAAGGTAATTAACAGTGAAACAAATGAGCCAATTGAAGAAGCATCCTTTGAAATTAGAGGTACACCTTTAAAAGGTAAAACTGACAATAAAGGTGAATTCAAGGTAACGGTTCCTGCAGGAGTATATGATATAAGGATTATCGCACCTGGATATGCTCCAATGAATAAAGAGGGAATTACCGTTTCAATCGGAGAAAATACTGATGTTTCCTTCATGATGAAGGTATCACAGAAAATTGCTGTTGTGACATCAAGTCTGAATAAAGATCGACTTGTTCCATTTATTCAACAATATGGATTTGATGTTGATCATTATCTGAATACAAATCACGCTGCACTATATGAAAATATGGAAAACTATCGCTTAATCATTTTTAATGATAGTAGCATGACAGATGAGCAGTTTAAGAATTTTGTAGAACATGCTAACGAATTACAGGTAAGTATGATATTCCCTGGGCAATGGGGTAACGGCACAATAAAAGAATTATCAGATGTCTTTGGTGACCCTAAAACAGTTACATCAACCTTTAAAGACAATAGAATTAATCTAAAGGTACAACAAGATCATCCTATTTTTAAAGGATTTACCGTAGGTGATGAGCTACTTCTATTAAGTCGTGAGGGCTCTAGTACACAATATAATGTGTACAAAGATTATAGTGGCACAACAATTGGAGAGCTTACACATGACACATCCGGTGTCCTTGGAGATGGTATTGGCTTTAAATATACTTCATCTAATAGTGTACATGTTCTTCTCTCAGGGCTTCATGCAGGCAGTTATGGACATCCAGCTGACCGTTGGACAGATGCTGCTAAACAAATATATGTAAATGCAATTGAATTTGCTTTAACAGCTAGCCAAGGAGAAGTTTTTGGTACTGTAACAGATGAAGAAGGCAAGCCGGTTGAAAATGCAAAACTCTCAATTGTGGATACAGGCTTAAGTACAACTACGAATGCTGATGGTCAATACCGCATTGGCCTTGGTAATGGTCAATACAAAGTGAAGGTTCAAGCAAGAGGATATATGGAACAAACGAAGGATGTAGTCATTGAATCGATTGGTGATTCAAAGGAAATTAGTTTCCAACTCGAAAAAATTCAAGGTATTACATTGTCTGGTATTGTAACAAATGCCGATAATGAGGAAGTTATTACAGATGCAAAGGTAGTATTAACACCAGAAGACCCGCAGGGATTCGTTGATGAACTAACTACGGATGAAAATGGTACCTACACATTTAAGGATTTACTTCCGGGTAACTATCAATTAAGTATTACGATTAATGGATATCTTCCTGTAACTGAGGAAGTTGTTATTGCCGAAGAAGATGTAATTGCTAATCTGAGTTTACACCCATATCAGGTAGCTGTTATTGGAGATGTAAAAACGGAACTTACAACTTTCTTAAACAGCCAAGAATTGTATGCTGAGGAAAGAAGTTGGGACGTTACCGAAGAGGTCGGAAAATACCGTTTAATCCTCGTCAATACCAATAAAGCAACCAATGAACAGGTAGAGAAGTTAATAGAGGAAAGTGACAAACATCAAGTCAGTGTAATATTTACAGGTACTTGGGGTGAAAAAGAGGGCTCCATATCGTTACTAAGACAAGTCTATAAGAATCCTGAAGTAGATCAGCATGGATATAATGAGGATGAAGTTTTTGTAAATGGAATTGAGGGGCATCCAATATTTGAAGGCTTTGAAACTCCTTCTGCTATTCGGATTTTGGCTGAGAAGAGCCCATATGCAACCTTTAAAGGCTATACTGGCGTTCCGTTAGCGGGACTCTCAGTTGGGGAAGAACAAAAGGGAAATTCAATTGCTTATGAATTTAGAAGCAAAGCCCATATGCATCTATTATTATCGTCCTTCGCAGTCACGAATATGGTAGGTCCAACTTACGGGTGGACAGAAGATGGTAAAAAACTATTTAGAAACGCACTTCTTTGGGCTATGGACGCTGAACAAGAAGCTCCAACAAGTGTTTCTTGGGATGAGAAGGAAGTAAAAGTGAAAGACCCAAATGTTACACTTTCTGGTAAGGCAGACCCTGGTACCACAATTCAAATCATTAGTTCTAATAAAAAGAAAGATAAAGTGCTGGGGACTACTAAAACTAATTCGGATGGAACGTTTGTAGTTGAAATGGAACTTACAAATGGTAGTTATCAACTGACTGCTCAAGCAATAAACTTTGCAGGACAGGTTGAGACTGAACATTCGTTACATGTTGTAGTAAGTGGTAAACCGAAGTCTAACGTTAATAGTAATGAAACAAAGGTAGAAGTTGTAAATGGTGAAGTTAATCTATCCTGGACGGATATAGAAGCAAACAGCTTCGAAATTCTCCGTGATGGAGAAAAGATGGTAGAGCAAGTTGAGACAAACTATATAGATGAAAACGTTGCTCGTGGTACAACTTACACTTACCAAATTAAGGCGATTGCTGAAGATGGCTCTGTAGTTGAGTTTGTTCCAGTAAGTATTACCGTAAAGTAGTAGACTTTGTAAAAGGAATCCAAGGTTCTCCGACCCTGGATTCCTTTTTGTTTCGTTTAAGTACATCAAGTAGAAATACAATTGGTGAAGCGGGAACTGACAAGATTGAAAAATCTATTGTTGTTGTACTAATGGGGACTACCCTAACAAAAATCCATTCACTTTAAATTTTAGTAGTTATGAACTATGTGTTTTCAAATAAAAATATGTAATATTAACTAGGCCTAAAACTCCTTGGATTACTACAAATAATACTAGACTGGTTAATGCGGATGACCATCATTAGGTTTTGGACATGGGAACGATCCTTACAGTAACGATTAATAGTTTGCGTCATCACAAAAATATAAAATATGAAAGACTCAAT
Source organism: Ferdinandcohnia jepli (assembly GCF_047246645.1). Taxonomy (NCBI): domain Bacteria; kingdom Bacillati; phylum Bacillota; class Bacilli; order Caryophanales; family Bacillaceae; genus Ferdinandcohnia; species Ferdinandcohnia jepli. The sequence goes on along the minus strand of NZ_JBFOKR010000002.1, from coordinate 74,384 downwards.
TGAATTTTATATAAATTATTCAAATGGGTCTTTTTAATTATAGTCTATAAAAAAATAGTAAGTAAAAATACACAGTTATAGTACTATTTTAGGATAAGATTTATGGGTCGTTATAATCATTTTTAGAATTTTCGGATAATTAGTCCAATTTTAATAATTATTTGGACTTTCCTTAAATACACTTAATGTGAACCTGTATTCCTACATAAATTAGGTTACTACAATACAACTTTAATATAAGTGTAGGTAGTAACTTAGCATTCTAGCAAAATAATATTTTTGGAGTATAGGAATCTACAAAGTGAGGGGGAGAGTTTGTTACCTAATAAAAATTAGTAAAGGGGATGTAGCGTTGAGAAAAAAAAGAAGACTGACCAGAATTGCAAGTGTTTTAATGTGTGCTTTTCTAATTGTGCCCAGCTTTTCTATTAACCTAGCTTTGGCTGCAGGGAAGGAACACTCGGTTTCTTACAAGGGCAACAAGGAAGTAGCGGAAAACAAAATTAACAAAAAGGTAGTAGAAAAATTTGATAAAAATGAAATGGTTTCATTTTTAGTCAGATTTAAAGAACAAGTAGATACGGCAAGTGTTGCAAAGCAAGCTGAAGAAAAGGCTTCTTTACAGAAGCTTACACCAGCAAAAAAAGAAGTTGCTAAGCGTTCAACAATCGTAAATGAATTGAGAGCAACTGCGAAAGAAGCACAGGCTAATGTCCTTTCATATTTGGAAAAAGAGAAAAATGCAAAGGATATTAAATCTTTCTATATCGTTAACGGGCTTTCTGTTACGGCTACGAAAGAAGTAATGGAGAAACTGGCTTCATTTCCAGAGGTAGAATCAATTAAACTCAATGAAACTAGGAATGTTCTTCATACAGCTACTGAAGAGCAAGTACTTAACGCTGTTGAGTGGGGAGTTGATCGAGTAAGCGCTCCTGCAGCTTGGAACTTAGGTATCGATGGTACTGGTGTGGTTGTTGCTAACATCGATTCTGGAGTTCAATGGAATCACCCCGCGTTAATGGAGAAATATCGCGGATATAACGCAGACAATGGAGAAGTAGACCATACATTTAGTTGGTTTGATCCTCACGGTTCATCTGTTCCTGTTGATACTGATGGTCATGGTACTCACACAATGGGGACGATGGTAGGGGCAGATCCAAATGGTACAAATGAAATAGGTGTAGCACCAGGTGCAAAATGGATTGCAGCAAGAGCATTCGGTCCATTAGGTGCAACTGATGCAGTGTTTATGGAAATTGGAGAATGGATGTTAGCTCCAAAGGATGCTGAAGGCAATCCACATCCAGAAATGGCACCAGATATTATTAACAACTCTTGGGGTTCAATTTATGCAGGTATGGACGATTGGTATCAACCAATGGTTGCAGCATGGAGAGCTGCAGAAATTGTTCCCGTTTTCTCTGCTGGAAATGTACGCGATACAAACCCGGGTGGTCCTGGATCAGTATCTTCACCAGGTAACTATCCAGAAGCAATTGCCGTAGGTGCAACAGATATTAATGACGCATTGGCTAGTTTCTCACTACAAGGTCCATCACCAACTGGTGAAATGAAGCCGGAAGTATCAGCTCCGGGAGTAGGTGTTCGTTCTTCAATTCCAGGTAGTGGATATGCTGGAAATAGTGGAACATCAATGTCGGCTCCACATGTAGCTGGTGCTGCTGCATTATTACTTCAAGCAGATAACAGTTTAACTGTGGACCAAATTGAGCAAGTCTTAAAAGACACTGCAACACCAAGAACAAATACTCAATATCCTCAGGCTCCAAACAATGGTTTTGGTCATGGGATTATCAACGTATTTGATGCAGTATCTTCAGTTGTTTCTGGACTGGGTACTATTAAAGGTCAAGTAACAGTTGATGGTAATGACGAAGAGGCACCTGTTGTTGAACATGAGAGCATTGGTGAAACATTTGCAGGATTACCAGTAGTTGTTCAAGCGTCAGTTACTGACAATGTAAGTGTTACAGGTGTTGTTGTTGAATATTCAAAAGATGGTTCATTTGAGACAGTCGAAGCTTCTCGAGTAAGCGGAGACTACAAAAATGGAGTATTCCAAGCAACAATTCCAGGCACGGATGTTGCTGAAGGTGAATTGTTATATCGCATCAAAGCAACAGACTTCGGTGGAAATGAAACTGTTAGTGATGATTACACAGTAACGATTAATGGTGTACCAACAGTTGGCTATTTCCAAAACTTTGAAACAGATATGGCTGGTTGGACTGTAGTCCAAGGTGAAGCTTGGGAACGAGGCGTACCAACTTCAGGTCCTGGTGCTGCATTCTCTGGTGAAAATGTAGTAGCAACTAACCTTGATGGTCAGTATACTTCTAATGCTTATGAATCCCTTGAAACACTTCCAATTCAAATTCCAGAAGTTGGAAATTCGTACCTGCAATTTAAACAATGGTATAACCTAGAAAACAACTGGGATTTCGGAGGAGTTTTCGTAACGGCAGATGGTGGGTTAACATGGGATTCACTTGCTGAATATACAGGTACAACTGGCGGTTGGATCGATGCTGAGTTTGATCTAAGCGCATATGCAGGAGATACTGTTATCTTCTCATTTGATGTTGCAACTGATGGCAGCGTAACTAGAGATGGCTGGTACATCGATGATTTCCAAATCTCTGATACTCAAATTGCTGCACCTTTAACTGCAAAACCAGAAAAAGAGCCAGCTACAACGAAGAAAGGCGAAAAAGTAGACATTACTAAATTGAAGCAAAAAATGAATGAAGCTTCTAAGACCACTGACGATGTAGAAACTGCTGATGTTGCTCCAATGGCATTGCCTTTAGATGCAACTGTTACTGTAGTTGAAACTGGAAGATCAACTAAAACGAATCCAGCTACTGGTGGTTATACATTTAGCCATGCTGTAGGCGATTATACAGTAGTTGCTGAAAGCTATGGGTATGCACCAGCATCACAGTCAGTAACTGTTGTTGATGGTGAAGAAGTAACAGCAAACTTCAATTTAGAAGAACTGCCAAAAGGTACTGTAACTGGTACTGTAGTAAATGAACAAACGGGCAACCCAATTGAAGGCGCAACAATCTATTTAATGGAAGATGCTGCTGTTACACCTGTTACAACTGGTGCAGATGGTCATTATTCATTAACTGGATATGAAGGCGACTATACTCTTAAGGTTGTTGCACCAAGCTACTACAGCCAAGAAGTTACTATTTCTTTAGAAGGAAATGTTGAGCAGAACTTTGAATTAAAGCCATTCATTGGTTTCCCTGGCGAAATCGGCTATGACGATGGTACTGCAGAAAATGCAAGAGCGTTCTATGACGCAGGTAATGGTTGGGCAGTGAAAATGTCACTTGCAGAAGGTCATGATAAAGCATTAGTTACTGGTGGTTTATTCCGTACTTGGGATGCATCATGGCCAGTACCAGGTGGAAATGAGTTCCAAGTAGCTGTATATGCAGCTGATGGAGCTGATGGAGGACCAGGTACGAAGCTTGCAGGACCGTTCAATGCAACTACACTCCGTGATGGTAATTGGACAAATGTGGATTTAAGTGAAGAAGGTATCGTTGTTGAAGGTGACTTCTACATGGTATACATTCAAAATCATGCAAATCCAAATACACCAGGTCTTGCTACTGACGAAGATGGTGAATATGCAGGACGCAGCTATCAATTAGTTGGTGGAGCATGGGGGCCATCTCCAGAAGCAGAAGGTAACTACATGATTCGTGCAACAGTGAATTATGAAGTAACACCACCAACAATTACTGCACCAGTCGATGGTTCATTTACAAATGAAGCAGAAGTTAATGTAACAGGTAAAGCAGCTCCTACGACAACTGTTCTTGTTTACAATAACGGCGAGGAAGTAGGTTCAGCTTCGGCAACTGCTGAAGGTACATTCTCAGTTGCTATAACATTAGCTGATGGTGAAAACAACATTACAGCGAAAGCTTCATCTGAAAATGGTGTTACAGATCCATCTGAGACTGTAAAAGTTACACTTGATCAAAATGCTCCTGAACTAGCAATTACTAGTCCAGAAGATGGCTCAAAAACAAATAGAGAAACAGTTACTGTCGAAGGTACAGTTGCTGATGCCAATATTGATAAAGTAACAGTTAATGGACAGAACGCAACTGTTGCTGATGGTTCATTCTCTAAGCGAATTTTACTTGATAATGGCGAAAATACAATTGAAGTTATTGCAACAGACAAAGCAGGTAACACGACTACTGAAAGTGTTGTGTTAGATGTTAAATTTGGAGATATTGATATTTCCAATATTCAACCTGCTGAAGACGTAACTCTTAGGTCTGGGGAAAATGACACAGTAACGATCTCCTTCACAAGTGAAGAAGGTTTAGATGCTGGATTTGCATTGCGTATGCCGTTAGCAAATTTCTCTGGTCTAAATAATGTAACAGAACTTCCACTTACAGAAGTAGAACCAGGTCAATATGAAGCAACTTGGACTGCACCTGTTAGCCTAAGTGCTGAAGGAGTGGAAATCGAAGTAATTGCTAGAGATGCGTATGGTAACGAATCTCGTGAAATTGCTGACGGAAAACTTCATATTAATGCTTGGAAACCTGGTGATAAAGATCGACCAGTGAAACCAAGACCAGGCAGACCAGACCTACCAGGTAGCTTTACAAAATAATGCAACAAAGAAGGATGTAAGGTTTCTTACATCCTTCTTTAAAAATAGCTATGTTTTGAAGGAAGTTTGGAAGTGGACAAGATGAAAGTAAACTTAAAAGTTAAGGGAGGACAATTTAATGAACGTAAAAAAGAAGTTTAAATATGGACTTTTGTCTGCAGCACTTGGCCTGTCAATAGCTGCCGGGGGTACATATGCATATTTTAGCGATACCGCCGAAGCTACCGGAACTTTTGTTGCAGGGACTTTGGATTTAGCGGTTGATCCAGAGGTGATCATAGATGTTGATAATATCAAACCTGGTGACTGGATGAACCGTGTGTTTTATCTGGATAATTTAGGAACCTTAGACATATCTCAAGTGCTATTAAGTACTTCATATACTGTAGGTGATTTTAAGGGAGATAACACCGAGGATCTTGGAAAGCATATTCGGGTTAACTTTCTTGAAAATGTAGATAAACAAAGTCCTTTTGAATATAACGATGTTGTCTACTCAACAACACTATACGATCTTCAAAATATGACACCAGACCTCGTAGAGCTGAAAATTCTTGAAGGCTTTGAAGAAAGCGGACTTGAGGCAGGGACGGATGATCTAATGTTTGTTCAGTTTGAATTTGTTGATAATGAGCAGGATCAAAATCAATTCCAAGGTGATTCTTTACAAATAACGTGGTCTTTAGAAGCTAAACAAGGCGAAGGTGAACATAAAGAATAATTCAGGTCTTCTACTTTACAGAAAGATGGGATATCCCATCTTTCTAGATGTTTTTTTGTTATCGTAAGTGTACACTAATCGAATTGTATATTTACGATAGCAAATAAACGTGAGGGAGGACCGAGTATTTTGATGCCAAAAATTCAGATCGTATCAATTATTGCATGTATTTATTTCTTTTTATTTTTCATGTCAATTATTACGTCCAGCACTGAAGCCTACTTTACTGATAGTCAAACTTGGAGTTCTGAAATAAAAGTTGGAACTTGGTGGGATAAAAGTGATTTGAATTTCACGTCTAATAATCCTCAAAATATAACTTCATGTACTCAGGTTGATATTACAGCTGAAATTGAGAATAGAGGCTTTACTATGATAGGAACTACGGAATATGAAGTTTACTACTCTGAAGCTTTACATCTAAATGAAACGGGAGAAAAAATATATGAGGGCATTATTGATCCTATTGGTGCTAATAGTACGTTGCATTTAGCATACCAAGCGGATAAACCTGGGTATTATGCCTTCAAGTTTTTTCAAAGACCAGGTTATAACCAAAACTATGATTTAAGGTCGGAAGTATGGAGTGGAGAAATTATGGTGACATGTATTAAAGAGGAAGAGCCTCAACAAGAGGTGAATGATGAGAGTTCAAATATTGAAATAACTGAAGAAAAAGAACAAGTTGAAGAAAATGCGGAAATAACAAGTGAGATCGATGTTTCAAACCCTGAAGAAGATGATAGAAAGGAGAATAATGACTATGAATAAAAACATTGTAAAAAAGGTAGTCGGCCAAATAATTACATGTCTATTTTATGTCGCCTTACTCTTCATGTTTTTTGTCATTGGTTCAGCTCTTTTTTCCAAAGGAGAACCACAGCTATTTGGATACCAAATAAAAATTGTCCTCTCAGGGTCCATGGAGCCTGGTATTAAAACAGGCTCCATAATATTTGTGAAAACTGGTGGAGACATGACACGTTTTAAAGAGAATGATGTAATTTCTTTTAAGGAGAGTAAGAATAGGATTGTTACTCATAGAGTTGTGAAAGTGATAAATAAAAACGGCCAAGTTATGTATCGTACAAAAGGTGATAGTAATAAAACAAGAGACACAAATCCAGTAGTTTCGAACAACGTGGTAGGAGAATACACAAATATCACCATCCCCTATCTTGGATATGCGATTGAATTCACAAAATCAAAAAACGGAAAAATACTACTATTTATCATTCCTGGGTTGCTTATTTTTGCATACTCACTCATAAACTCATCAATAACCTACCTAAAACTTAAAAAGAACAACACACCTACAAACAACGCAAACACAGAACCACCACATAAAAACCTCACCTAAAAGGCTGACCACCCAACTGGCTCAGCCTTTATTAGCGCATTAAATTATCCACATATTTAACACAATCCACAATGGTGTCCAGCTTCAGCGCCTAGAAACTCGAGAAACTTCAACTCCTCCAGCAGAAGCAAAGAACGCTTCTTCGTCGGAGTCTCCAGTTTTCTCGTTTCTGATCAAGGCGCTTCAGCATTTCAATGTGTCAGGCACCATAGAAATACATTTGTCCTTCTGGAGAGGACACTACCGGTCAGTTTCTACAATTAAGATGTTTTTTACTTGCTCGGTTTTGGTGTCAAACGAGATGGTGACGAATGCCCCGAACTCCCTGTTGCCCTGTCTCATCCATATTTTGAAGCGTTCGATTGTAGTTCCGTTCTTTTTATCCCTTCCCATGTGTAAATAATCAATCAATTGTGCCATCGGATACCGTTTTTGTGTTTCCTTCATTGCTAGGCGGCCCCATTTAGCATAATCGGGAACTGGTTTCTTTGGAGGTTGGGCATTTACAGTTGAAATAGTTGTATCGAAAGTGAAAAAAGAACCAGTTAACACGAAAGCTAAACTAAATGAAATCAATAGTTTACGCAGCAAAGTAAAACACCTCACTTTTTTCTTTTAGGGTATACCTATTAGGAAAATTTATACAGGTTAAGGTTTGTATGATAATATGGTTGAAGGAGGTGGGCAAGTGAAAAAAATATTATTACTATTAATGATTATTTCGTTTGTATTTGCAGGTTGTAGCAATGAAATAACTTCAACTGAGAAGTCTGATGCAGTTCTTAAACCAATACAACAGTCCGAAGATCATATGAATTTAATTGGTTCGTTGGGACTTGATACTCTGCTTATGTACGATGTAGAAATTAAAGATGAAGATTTGAAGATGATTCACTATTGGGTTGAACATTACAAAAGTGGAAAAAAGCAAGATGATCTTGTTCGAGCAGCTACAACATTAAATAAAGAGGATGTAACCTTTGCGTTTTCAAAAATTAACTTGTCTATTAATGAGACTGATACATACGAGAGATGGAACTTGTCAGTTTCAGACGGAACCTCATTATCTTCCGCAGAATCACTACCAATTAAAACTTTTCCTGAAGAGATTGGGGAAGCAAAGAGTTGGATTAGTGAGAAGACAAAAATTACTGCTGAAAAACCAGTTGCTGTTTCTCTAATCATTAAAGATGGCTCAAATGGCATTGGGGTAGGACTTGATGATGAAGTAATTGAAAGAACAATTGAACAGTCTGAAGAAGTATACATAGTAAAAGTAATGGTAAGTAAATCTGAGGATTTTGAGTAGTAAGTGACCTTTGGAGGTCGCTTTTTATTTTTATTAAAAGGTGTAAAGACTAGGATTTCCACTATCATGTGCGCAAATTGTACTTACTAATGTTTGAATGATTTCCTCCTTTAGCGTACATATTATCAATATGCGAACGTAATTATTGTAGGAGGAAAACCATGCGAAAAAAACTATATCTATTGGGAATCTTACTTTTAAGTATTGCAGTACTCGTAGGCTGTAAAGGCGACGACAAAGCGAAGGAACAACAGAAGAAAGAAGATCCAAAAACAACAAAAATACAAGCAGCAGATGAAAGAATCCTTACTTTGGGATCATTAGGCTTTACTACAGAAGATTTACTTACAAACTGGAATGAAGCACAGGAGAAGATGGAAGACTCCGGTGCATATAAACTTGAGGCAATTAACGTCACTAACGGAGAGTTTAAACAAGATGTTAGCGACGGCTTAATTTTAGAAGGAATTGTTAATGAACAAACAAATGAAGTAGTAAGGCTAGCTATCGTGAAAAAAGACATTGAATCAGATGATCTAGTAACTACTTTAGATAAGTATGAAGATGCGATTGCTGCATTCTTTCTACTAGTAGCCGTTACAAATACAGAAGAGGCTGTTAAGGAACAAGATATTGGTGTTGCTACTTATAAGCTTGGGCTACTTCGCGATAAGGATAAAGTGATTAATGGTACTGCCGTGTTGAATGATGTTACTTATAAGGCTGAGGAGAATGAGAGAGGTCTTGTTATAACTGCGTTGGAGAAGAATGAATAAGGGAGGTAAAGCGACCCAGATTTGGATCGCTTTTTCTCTATAGAGAAATTATATGAATTTTAAAAGAAAGTCATGTATTCAATACATTTCTCGATTTTACTTATTTATATCCCCCTGTGAATTTACCCAATTTTTATAATGGATAAAATCTCGATACTCACGAAAATCCTCCTTGCTCATTCCATCGTCAATTGCTTTTTGTAAAAGCATTGTCCATTCTCTATCAAGTTGTTCACTACTTTCAGTTGAGTTTGGTTGATCTCCTAACAAATATTCAATACTTGTTTCTAAGGTTATTGCAATCTTAGATAAAAATTGCAAAGACGGATTATTTTGAACATCTCGTTCAATATAACTTAAATATGATTTTGAAACTCCTGCACGTTTTGCCAATTCTGTAATTGAATACCTTTTTTTTCTTCTCAAGTGTCTTATCCGCTCTCCTATCATCTTCTTTCTCCTCAATTCAATCTACAAGATATGTTCATTATAAGGAACGACAGCTTCTAAATAAAATTACAAAATAGTAAGAAAATAAAAGGAAACGCAAGTAAAACATAGAAAAGTGTTCGTTATTAAGAAGAAATGACTGATTTTAATATTTTTCAAAAATAGTTCATTAGGCTTATAATCAATTAGTCGTTTCATTATTAAGAACAAATAACGAACATCAAAGAACATCAAAGAACGAACTGGTACATCAAAAATCAAAAGCGGTTTTAGAAAGGAGCGACTTTAACGCAGCATATGCTGCTGCCTTTGACAGTAAAAACGCTAAAAAAGAAGACTTGGAAAGCATATTGCAGGGTGAATTAATCTACGAGGACAATTGTATTGCCAAGCAACCTGTAAACATTGAAAACATTTATGATTACCAGGTGAAGGTTTCAATTGGAGAAAACGTATATATTCTTCAGCCTGAGGAAAGTATCACGCATATTCAACAAGTTGCGAAGAACTGTGGCGATTTTGAAAAAAAACATTTTTCATTATTGGATATGACCAATACTTTGAACATCCAGTCAAGGTTGTTGTGTATACAAAAATAAATTAAATCCATGCCTAAATTAAATCCATGCCCTGAACCATCTGATAATGGTCAAGGAAGAGAAAATGATAACGGTGAGGGGAAGCATTGTGGTAACAATGGTAATCCAGTTCATAATGATCCGAACAATACCGATACAGTGGAAACGATTGAAGGAAGACGTGAAGAAACAGTGGGAGCTCCAATGAATAACGAGGTTTCTGTAGAAAGCTTGGAAGTCGCAGATCTAGTAACTGAAGAAACTCCAGAGGAATAAGCAATCAGTGTAAATATAGAAGAGTAAAATATGTTTTTAACATGACCTTGATTTGTAAAGAATAGTATAAATCAAGGTCTTTTTTTCTAAAATTTTAATTAGGAACGATTAGGAAATGAGGTAAATATGAAAGTCTTATTTCAATACCTGGCAATTGTAAATTTATTGGATGGAATAACAACTTTTATAGGATTAAAACTGAATTTAATAACTGAAAGTAACCCACTCATGGATTATACCTATTCCAAAGATCCGCTACTTTTTATCGGTGTAAAGATAATGCTCTCTTTCTTATTATACGGATTTGTATTACTGAAAGCTCTTCCCACAACTAGCTGGGTGAAGGGACTAGCTGTAATCGCAGCATTCTTATACACAATAATATGTACGGCACATATGTACTGGATAGTTTCTATATTTTAGCAATTAAATGATATTGGTGGTGATATTTATGTACAAAAAAATATGTAATCGTTGCTTACAACCTTCATATAGTGCGAGCAACAGTGGACACTGGAACTGTCCGGTTTGTCAGAAAGACTTAAAAAACACTAAGGCTGTTGATGCTTGCGTACAGAATAATATAGCAAGAAAAACTCAAAATGATAGTGTATATGATCTTACTATAAACATATATATATAATAACTCCTAAGCTTACACTCTTCCCATCTTCTGAAACCCGCAAATTCATAATTGTTCACTATAAAAAACAAAGAATATATTCTCTATTGTTCAATACGGTAAAGCATGATATAGTAAAGTAACGTACTTTATTAAGAACGAAAGAGATTTAGAATACTAATCCAAGGAGAATAAATAGTTAATGACAAAAAAACATATAGGTGAACAAATAAAGATGCTACGTACTCAGCGCGGGTTAACCTTAAAGGAATTGGGAGAAGATATAAAATTTAATTATAGTAATCTCTCGAAAATTGAAAGAGGTTTGCGTAAACCCACAGTAGACTTTTTGAAAAAGCTTTCTGAATATTACAAAGTCGACATTTCATATTTTTTTGATGGTGAGGACCATAACAAAAAACAGTTAACAGAGATGGATCTTGATTGGTTTATGTTATCCCAAGAAGTTAAGAGTAAGAATGTAACATTTGAGGAATTAAAAGAAATGGCAGAACAAATTGCGAAGATAAAGAATTACGATGGTAGGTTATACTCCGAATCAAAGAAATGGTTAAAATAACCAAATATTTATTGACTTGTTCTTTGTTAAGAACTAAAATGAACATATATTATTGATTTTCCAAATTGAACAATTTATGTAAGTCTTATTTTTTTATTCAAGTGTTCTTTATGGAGAACTAATGTCTGAACAACTTTTTAGAAGGGGATCTGGTGAGCAATATGCAATCTCAAAACGATACTAATAAATATGAACAGAATGTTGTGAAAGAAATTGATTTGAAAAGTCTTTTCCTTGTCATAAAAAGACGTATATGGATTGTAATTGTCTTTGCGATTATTGCAGGTTCTCTTGGTTATTACTTTGACTCAAAAAATGAGCCAATTAATTTATATGAATCATATACCCGTTTACATCTAAGCTCTGATGGTGGAATTGAAACACTGCAACAATTTATTGTAGATCCTATTGTATTGGCTGATGTAGTTTCGGAACTAGAATTGGAAACAACGCCAGAGGCATTGGCAGGAAAAATCACCGTAGTCCATGTTGGAGGACAGATATTGGAAATAAGAGTAACCGACACAGTTTCTAAGCGTGCTGCCAATATTGCAAATGCTACAGCAAAGGTTTTTATTAACAAAGCTGAAAGCATTATAAATGTTATTGGTATTAATCATTATCTTGAAGCAAAGGAAAATCCTATACCAACTAATTTAGGAGATTCTTCAAGTCTTAAATTCACAGCATTAATTGCAGGTATTATTCTGGGAATTGGTTTTGTATTTTTGTTAAATGCTTTAGATAATTCCATTAACTCTGACCAAGATATCCATAAAGCATTAGGACTTCCTGTCTTGGGGAATGTTTCAAAAATAAATAAAAGAAACACACATAAAAAGAATAAAAAGAAAGCGAATCAACAGTATATTAGTGTTAGAGGTGAAACAATTGATTCCTAGTAGTAAAAAGAGTGAGGAAGTACTTCAATTAAAAGGAAAAACTACCCATACATTCCCAGAGTCATTAATCTCAGAACAATATCGATCAATTCGAACAAATATACAATTTATAAATGGAGTTAAGAAAAATCAATCTATATTAATAACCTCTCCGGGAAGAAAAGAAGGAAAGTCGATTACGGCAGCAAATTTGGCAATTTCTCTTGCACAGCAGAAAGAACGAGTCTTATTAATTGATACCAACTTAATTAAACCATCTCTCCATTCTATATTTGGAATTGACAATACTACCGGATTAACGGATGTATTAAACGGAAAGTTATCTCTTGAGGAAGCTGTAACAGGAACAGAAATAGGAAGACTGGAGGTATTACCTAGTGGATCGATACCATTCAACTCCTCAGAGTTGCTGGGATCAATCATGATGTATGAATTAGTAGCAAAAGCGTTGAAACTTTATAATGTTGTTCTTATTGATTCGAATTCGTTTTTGGAATTATCAGGTACAAAGATTTTAGCAAGTATGTGTGATGGAGTCATTTTAGTTGTTAAGAGTGGTAAAACAGATACAAAGAAGGCAATTGAAACAAAAAGACTGTTAAATCTAGCCAAAGCAAAAATAATAGGTGTTGTACTTAATAACTAATAGTACCATTTTCTTTTTTATCACTATGTTCGTTATTAAGAATATATATGGTGATGTCTCCTTATCAATAACAATGGAGGCACTCGGTCATGCTGTGGGTTGAGAGGCCTTAGATGCAAGTCGTCGATAGTGTGGTGTGAGGACGGGTTAGATGCCCGATATTTAAATAATTTACCTATTTTGTTTTACAGAAGACAACGTAGGTAAGTTATTTAATGTTAATAGAGATATGTTTATTAGTCATTTTGGTTAGTTTTCAAAACCTATTTATAAGACATATCTGTATATAAAACAAGAAATCTATTGATTTATATAAGGTTACAAAAAAATCTACAAATAAAGGATGAGAAAAAGGGGGATATTGGTGACATATCGTCAAAGGATATCATTATTTATTATTCTTGACTCAATAATTGTTTTGACTTGTATTTATTTTGGACGTTTTTTGGTAGATGCAACGCTTGTTGTCTTTACACTTCCAACTGTGATTATTTCACTTTCTCTTCTTTTAAGCCATCATCTTTTTGCTTATAAATTTAAACTTTATAAGAAAGCATGGGAGTATGCAAGTATTGGTGAACTGGTAAGTATTTTAAAAGCAATTACTTTTGCAATCATTACAGCAGCTATTATACAACAATTACTAAACCATGAAGTGTTCTATCGCTTAATGGCAGTGACATGGGTACTCCATATGTTATTAATTGGTGGATCACGTTTCTGTTGGAGAATTTACCGAGATACTTACATTAAAGGAAATAATCAAAAAAAACGCACAATAATTATTGGTGCTGGTTCAGCAGGAACAATGGTTGCGAGACAGCTAAAAAATAATCAGAACCCTCAACTCTTTCCAGTGGGATTTATTGATGACAATGTTAGGAAACATAACCTAGATATCCTTGGCATCCCAGTTCTTGGTGGGGTAAACATGATTGAGGAAATTGTAAGAGAGAAAAACGTAACGAATATCATTATTGCTATTCCTTCTCTAAGCAAAAGGGAGCTTAATAATATCTTTCAGGAGTGTGCAAAGACAAAAGCAAAAACACAAATACTTCCAATGTTGGAAGACTTGATTACAGGTAAAGTTTCAGTAAATCAATTTAGAGACGTGCAGGTTGAGGATTTATTAGGTAGGCATCCAGTTGATTTAGATATTAATAGTATCTCAGGGTATGTCACAAATAAAATTGTCCTTGTTACAGGTGCTGGTGGCTCAATAGGATCTGAGATATGCAGGCAAATTGCAAATTTTAAGCCAAAGCAACTTATATTGCTAGGACACGGGGAAAATAGTATTTATACAATTGAAATGGAACTATCAGAGATATGCCTGGCTTCAAATATTCATATAATAACAGAAATTGCTGATGTCCAAGATAAGCAAAAGATGATGAAGGTAATGGGATATTATCAACCAGATGTTGTATATCATGCTGCAGCACATAAGCATGTACCTTTAATGGAGAGAAATCCTGAAGAAGCAATTAAAAATAATATTATTGGAACGAAAAATGTAGCAGAGGCAGCGAGCTGGCATAAAGTCGACACATTTGTAATGGTTTCAACCGATAAAGCAGTAAACCCAACAAGTGTAATGGGAGCATCAAAGAAACTAGCAGAGATGATTGTTCAAAATATGGATAAACAAAGCAATACAAAATTTGTTGCAGTTCGTTTTGGGAACGTATTAGGGAGTCGTGGAAGTGTAATTCCTCTTTTTAAGAGTCAGATTGAAAAAGGAGGACCAGTGACAGTCACACATCCAGAAATGGTGAGGTATTTTATGACGATTCCTGAGGCTTCTAGATTAGTAATTCAAGCAGGTGCACTTGCAAAAGGTGGAGAAATCTTTGTTCTAGATATGGGAGATCCCGTGAAAATTATTGATTTAGCAAGAAATATTATTAAGTTAACAGGTTATTCAATTGATGAAATTGGAATAAAGATTACGGGTATGAGGCCAGGGGAAAAACTCTTTGAAGAATTATTAAAAGATAGTGAAGTTCACGAAAATCAAGTCTATCCCAATATATACGTTGGGAAAACAGCAGACTTATATATTGATGAAATTGAGAAGATTATCGCAACATATGCAAGTTTAGATAAAACAGAATTACGTAAACAACTGTTAACACTTGCTAATAAAACGCCAGTTCCACAACAATTATTATCAATTCCAGGTTAAAGGAGTCTAAAAGATGAAGGTTAGAAAAGCAATTATTCCAGCTGCAGGTTTAGGAACTAGATTTCTCCCAGCAACAAAAGCAATGCCAAAAGAAATGTTACCTATCGTAGACAAACCCACGATTCAATATATTATTGAAGAGGCTGTCGAATCTGGCATTGAAGATATAATTATTGTCACGGGTAAAGGAAAGAGGGCTATTGAGGACCATTTTGATCACTCATTTGAATTAGAACAAACCCTTCTTGATAAAGGGAAGTTTGAGTTGTTAAATGAAGTTCAAAAGGCATCAAAACTTGTAGATATTCATTATATTCGCCAAAAGGAACCAAAAGGATTAGGGCATGCAATCTGGTGCGCACGTAAATTTATAGGTAATGAACCCTTTGCTGTCTTGTTAGGTGATGATATTGTATCGGCAGAAAAACCTTGCTTAAAGCAAATGATTGAACAATATAATCGTTATAATGCATCAATATTAGGTGTTCAAACGGTTCCAGAGAATGAGGTAGCAAGGTATGGAATCGTTGATGGTGATAAATATGGTGAACGTTTTTACAATGTTAGAAGCCTCGTTGAAAAACCAAAACTTGAGGAAGCACCATCGAATTTAGCTATCATGGGTCGGTATATTCTTAGCCCAAGAATTTTTGAAGTTTTGGAAAATCAACAACCAGGTGCTGGCGGGGAAATACAGTTAACAGATGCTATCGCTAGTTTGAATAAATTTGAGGCGGTGTATGCCTACGATTTCGAGGGCACTCGTTATGATGTTGGGGAAAAGATGGGCTTTATTCAGACGACGTTAGAATTCGCATTAAATCGGGCGGAACTTCGAAACGATCTACTTGATTATCTAAAGAATATAATCGATAAAGAGTTAGTAAAATGAGTATGGAAAATAATAAAAAGAAAATATTATTCTGTGCTACTGTAGACTATCATTTTAAAGCTTTTCATCTCCCCTACTTAAAATGGTTCAAAGAACAAGGCTGGGAAGTTCATGTTGCTGCTGAAGGTGACATTGAGCTTCCTTTTGTATGTAAGAAATACAATATTCCGATTCAACGAACTCCTTTAAGTTTAAAGAATTTTACTGCATACAAAGAGTTAAAAAAGATAATAGATCAAAACAACTACCAGATTATCCACTGTCATACCCCAATGGGAGGCGTTCTTGGACGTCTTGCAGCTAGGACTGCCAGGAAAAATGGTACGAAAGTGATTTATACAGCACATGGCTTTCATTTTTGTAAGGGAGCGCCACTAACAAACTGGTTACTGTACTATCCAATTGAAAGATTACTAGCTTCTAGTACAGATTGTCTCATTACAATAAACTCCGAGGATTATGAACTAGCAAAGAGACATCAGTTTAAAGCAGGTTCTATTGAACATGTACATGGAGTGGGTGTAGACCTTGATAAGTTTCGTCCTGTAGACAAAATCAGAAGAAATGTATTGCGAAGAATCGATGACTTTAATCCAAAAGACATTATCATGTTTTATGCTGCAGAAATTAACAAAAATAAAAATCAGCAATTCTTAATAAAAGCACTTTCCATAATTAAGGATGATATCCCAAACGTAAAGCTTTTACTTGCAGGAGATGGTATTTTATTAGAAGAATGCAGACTACTTGCTCTTAAATTGGGTTTACTTAACCAAGTTGAATTTTTAGGCTTACGAAATGATATTGATATGTTATTAAAAATAAGTGACATTGCAGTGGCTTCCAGTTTGCGTGAAGGTCTACCAGTTAATGTAATGGAGGCAATGGCGTGCGGATTGCCAATTTTAGCAACGGATAATAGAGGACATAGAGAACTAGTGAGTAACAATGAAAATGGCTGGGTATTACATCCTGATGACATAGTAGGATTTGGTGAAAAGTTAAAGGAGTTAGCAATGAATGAATATCTAAGGAATAGACTTGGGAAGGTTAGTAGGACGTTAATGGAAAGTACCTATGGAATTGATAATGTCCTAGATGAAAAAATTGCTATTTATACAAGATACATGAACGCAGAGGAGGAAAGAAAGTGGGCGGTCCATTAAGAGTATTACATGTTGTAGTAAATATGAATCGTGGAGGAGCAGAGACTCTCATCATGAATTTATATCGTAATATGGACCGTACAAAGGTGCAATTTGACTTCCTTACATGTAAGGAAGGTGTATTTGACAAAGAAATTCAGGAGTTAGGAGGTAGGGTTTACAGGATCCCCTATTTAACAGAAGTTGGACATTTTGGCTACGTAAAGGCATTGAATCAGTTTTTTAAAAACCACAGCTCATATATAATTGTCCATTCCCACATGGATAAAATGAGTGGTCTTGTACTGAGGGCAGCAGAGCGGTCAGGAATTCCGGTTCGAATTGCCCATAGTCACAATACACAAAGTGAAGGTGGCATACTGGCTAAGCTTTATAAGAACTATGCTGGTAGTTTTATTTACTCACATTCCTCGCATTTTGTTGCTTGTTCAAATGCAGCTGCTCAATGGCTATATGGTAAAAAGTCTAAAGAAGCTGTTGTGATAAAGAACGGTATTGATTATGAACAATTTCTATTTTCAGAGGAAAAAAGACAAAAAGTAAGAAACGAGTTTAACATTTCAGATGATACTACAGTAATTGGACATGTTGGGAGATTCAATTTTCAAAAAAACCATTCATTTATTATTGATGTATTTGCAGAAGTGAATAAAAGTCATCCAAACTCTGTATTGGTTCTTGTGGGAGATGGTAGGTTACGAACCCAAATTGAGGATAAAGTGAGAGAATTACATTTACAAAATAAGGTTTTGTTCTTGGGAGTTAGGCCAGATATACATTTAATACTGCAAAGCTTTGATTTATTCATTTTTCCATCTTTCCATGAAGGATTACCAGTTACACTGGTCGAGGCACAAGGTTCTGGCCTTCGATGCCTTGTTTCAAAGGAAGTTACAACTGAAGTTGACTTAGGTAATGATTTAGTAGATTTTCTTCCGATTTCTTCAATTGATCCATGGGTGAAAAAAATAATTCAATTAATAGAAAAACAGGATCAAAGACAATGTGATAAATCCTCATTTTTGCAAAAGGGATATGACATTAAACAAACGGCAGAAAGGATTCAAAACTTATATTTAAAGTTAGGAGGATCTCGTGTTGAAAACTTTAACAATCTTTACCCCAACTTTTAATCGAGCCTACTGCCTTCATCATTGCTATGAAAGTCTAGTGAAACAAACTTGTAAAGACTTTGTTTGGTTGATAATCGACGATGGATCGATAGATAATACGAAAGAAATTGTAAATGGTTGGATAAACGATAATAAGATTAAAATAATCTACCATTGGCAAAGCAACCAAGGTATGCATGGAGCGCATAATACTGCTTACGAACTAATAGATACTGAGTTAAATGTGTGTATTGATTCTGATGACTATATGCCAGAGGATGCTGTTGATAAAATTATTACATTTTGGAGGAAACATGGCAGCGACCAGGTTAGCGGGTTAATTGGTTTAGATTCTTACACAGATGGGACGATAATTGGTTCAAAGCTACCAATAAACATAGACTCCTCGACGCTTTTTGATCTTTATTACAAATATGGTGTAACAGGTGATAAAAAACTAGTGTACCGGACGGATTTAACAAAAAACTACCCGTATCCTACATTTAAAAATGAAAAATATGTAGGCTTAGCTTACAAGTACTACATGCTTGATAAAGAGTACGAAATGTTAGTTATGAACGAAGTATTGTGTTGTGTTGAATACTTGCCAGACGGTTCATCTCTAAATATGCTTAATCAATATCGAAAAAATCCAAAAGGATGGATTTTTTATCGCAAAGAACTTATGAAGTTGCCTTTTGTTAGCTTGTCTTTTAAATTCCGGCAGGCAATTCATTATGTTTCAAGTAGTCTATTAATAAGAAATACTGAATTTCTGAAAGAGACACCAAGTAAACCTCTTACCATTTTAGCCATTCCATTAGGTATATGTTTAGCCACTTATGTATTAATAAAAACGAAGCCGGTTGTAAGACCATATCATAATTAAATTCTGTACGATTGAAAGGAATATCGCTATGACAGTTCTATGGATTAATCTTGCCATAGTTTTTATTTTTGCATTTTTAGCAAGGTATCTTACACCACCTGTTCTAGCAACAAATAATTTCGACGTTGCTATAAAACCAAATAAATTTTTTATATTAGTTGCGATGGCTTCATTAGTAGCAGTATCCGGTTTACGTGCAAATATAGGTGATACCTATTTTTACAAACATATCTATATTAACAATGTGTTTACCTGGGAGTATATTCTTTCCCAAAAGGATATAGGTTTTGGCATTCTTCAGAGGTATCTTCAACAAATCTCAGAAGATCCGCAGATCATGATTTTTACTACTGCTTTAATAACGAATGTTTTAATAGTCTGGGTTTTATATAAATATTCAAGAATGCTTGAGATTAGTCTATATGTATATATTACTGGTGGCTTATTTTTGGTATCAATGAATGGGATAAGACAGGTATTAGCAGCTGCAATTTTATTTTCAGCCACAAAATTTCTTATCGATGGAAACTGGAAGGCTTACTTTTTAGTTGTTTTATTAGCATCAACCTTTCATCAAAGTGCATTAGTCATGATTCCTATTTATTTTATTGTTCGTTATAAAGCGTGGTCAAAGGCAACTTTGGTTTTATTACTTTTTTCGATTGTAATTGTAATAGGCTTTGAACAATTTTCGGCCATTCTTTTTTCGGCCATAGAGGAAACTACCTACGGAGCATACAAAGATTCTACAGAAGGTGGAGCAAATGTATTA
This sequence comes from Ferdinandcohnia jepli, assembly GCF_047246645.1. NCBI lineage: Bacteria > Bacillati > Bacillota > Bacilli > Caryophanales > Bacillaceae > Ferdinandcohnia > Ferdinandcohnia jepli. The sequence goes on along the minus strand of NZ_JBFOKR010000002.1, from coordinate 54,458 downwards.
AGGGTTGTTGTTGATGCTGTGCCTCTTGTTATAGCTTACTTTGGAAGAGAAAAGCTTCGCACAATATTTCCGAACTCAGATGTAATAATAAATATGGCTATTATTGGATTTATGTTCATGATTATTTCAACTCAAAACTGGATATTTGCTAGATTCTCCATTTATTTTAGTCTGTATTCGTTAATATTGATGTCTTGGGTCGTAAAACTTTTTAGAGAGAGAGAACAAGGGCTAGTCTATTATGGCATAGTAGTTTGCTATTTTATCTATTACTATTATGAAAGCATTTTAAGTTTGAATATTAATTATCGAAGTGAATATATTACATTTTTCATAGGTTAATATGTGAAAAAATATAGAGGTAAACAGTATGGATATATCGGATAAATTAACTCAACAGAAACTACAAGATTTATTAATGCATATCTATGAAATTGGAAATGCAGCTGAGGAACTTGATACGGTTGATTTAATAGAAGAAATTAGAAAAGAATTCTTATTAATAATGCATTCAGATTGAAATTTAATTAGGGGGTGATTGAGTTTGTCTATATTTAAAATTGTAAACGACTATCCCACATGGAAAAATCTGATAAAAGGATTTGAAAAAATGGATAGCTATTATTCATACGAATACGGCCACCTGTTTGCCAAACAGGAGAACGGTACTCTTTTTGCAGCGTATTATGAAGATAACGACTGTAAAATCTTTTATCCTTTTATAGTTAGAAAAGTACCTAATGTAAATCTTACTTTATATGATATTGTTACTCCATATGGATACGGTGGGCCAATTCTAGAAGGGAATTCAAAATCATTTGAAGAGTTTTACGCTCTTTTTTGTAGTTATTGCCACTCCCAAGATATTATCACTGAGACAATTCGATTCCACCCATTTTATAAGAATTACAGGTTTTGTAGTCAGGTAATGGACATAGAATATATTAGAAAGACGACTGCAGTTGACTTAACTAAACAACTGCACGAAATTAGAGAGAGCTATACAGATGCAAATAAAAGAAATATTAAAAAAGCAAATAAAAATAACCTTGCTTGTTTCATTGCTACACCAACAAAAGAAAACATAGATATTTTTATACAAATGTACAAAGAAACAATGGATCGAAATACTGCAAGCGAGTTTTATTACTTTTCTGATGAATATTTTCATGAACAAATAAAACTTACTGATATTAGTGAGACACTCCTACTATTTTCCCAATTAGATAATGAGATTATTGCTGGAGCGATGGTCATAATTGGGCAAGAATATGCACATTACCATTTAGGTGCTTCAAGAACGCGGTTTCTTGAATACCGGCCAAACAATCTTTTATTCGATTTTATGATTGAAGTTTGTAAGTTAAAAGGAGCTAAAAAGCTTCACCTTGGTGGAGGTTATCGGGAGAATGATGGATTATTTAATTATAAAGCTTCGTTTACAGACCATCATCATTTTGACTACTATATCGGAAAAAAAATTCATAATGAAGAAAAATATGATTTGGTAATGAAGCAGTTAACTAGTTTTTATGATATTGAAGGGAACTACTTTCCTGCTTATCGTGGAAAAATGGAACGGAAAGTATTGCAATAGAAAAAGGAATGCAAAAGGAGGTGCATTGTTTGAATAAGTCTAAGATTTTTTTAGCTTCACCTCATATGAGTGGAAATGAGTGGAAGTATATTAAAGATGCATTTGATACTAACTGGATAGCACCATTAGGTCCAAATGTTGATTTTTTTGAGAAGGAAATTGCATCATACGTAGGAGTCAGTGAAGCGGCAGCAGTTAGTTCAGGAACTGCAGCAATTCATCTGGCTCTTTCTTTATTAGGAGTAAAACAAGGTGACACTGTTTTTTGTTCAACACTAACCTTTGTAGCGAGTGCGAACCCTATTATTTACCAAGGTGCTGAGCCGGTTTTTATTGATTCGGAACCAGAAACCTGGAATATGTCTCCATTAGCTCTTGAGTTGGCATTAAGAGAAGCTGCGGAGAAAGGAAAGCTACCAAAGGCGGTAATAATAGTTAATTTATATGGACAGAGTGCTAAAATGGATGAACTTGTGAACCTTTGTAACCAATACGAGGTACCAATAATCGAGGATGCTGCCGAGTCACTAGGTTCCACCTATAAAGGGAAACCAAGTGGTTCCTTTGGAAAGTTTGGGGTCTATTCATTTAATGGAAATAAAATTATCACGACTTCTGGGGGGGGAATGCTAGTATCAAAAGATTCTGCTGCCATAAAAAAAGCTAGATTCTTAGCAACTCAAGCAAGGGATCAGGCGAGACATTACCAACACAGTTTAGTTGGTTATAACTATCGTTTGAGTAATGTTTTAGCAGGGATTGGAAGAGGCCAGCTAGAGGTTTTAGATAAAAGGGTTCAAGCCAAACGAGATATTTTTAATAAGTACTATAATGAGTTTTCTCATTTTCCAGGATTTGAGTTTATGCCTGAGTTAAAAGATACTTACTCAAATCGATGGCTAACTGCTTTAACAATCGATGAGGATTTGGCTGGGATTTCTGTGAATGAGGTCTTAGAAAACATGGCTTATGAAAATATTGAAGCAAGACCTGTATGGAAGCCGCTGCACCTTCAACCTCTATATAAAAATTCGAAATACTATTCACACAGAGAAGGAGAAGATGTTTCTAGTCATTTATTTAAAAACGGACTCTGTCTTCCTTCAGGAACGAACATGACCGAAGAAGACCAAATGAGAGTTATTGATTGTATAAAAAGAACGTTAGCATTAAAGCATCCAGTTGGGCTATAAGGAGAATTACCAGTATGAATAAGCCAAAAAGAATCCTTCATATAGTTGGTGCTATGAATCGAGCAGGAACTGAAACAATGTTAATGAATATATATCGAAATATTGATAGAGAAAAAATCCAGTTCGATTTTATCTCTTATAGCCATCAGGATGCTCATTATGATGAGGAAATCAGTCGATTGGGTGGTAAAGTTATAAAACTAACAAATACACAATCCATTAAGCAAATCGTTCAGGCTATAAGAAGAAACGGTCCCTATATAGCGGTACATTCTCACACATTGTTTCATTGTGGGACTGCTAATATTGCCGCAAAGCTAGCTGGTATCCCAATAAGAATTGCTCATGCTCATACTACCTTAGATCATTCAGATAGTGTCATTAGAAAAGTGTATATAAGACTGATGAGAAATATTATTATGAATGTTTCAACACATTATTTAGCATGCAGCAAACAAGCTGGACATTATTTGTTTGGACAAAAGGGAGTAAATAAGCCAGTTTTTCATTTTTTTCCTAATCTAATAGATTATGCACATTTTCTAGAAGTTGAACAAGATAGAGTGGAGCATTTTAAAGAAGAAGCAGGACTACAGGGATACAAGGTTATTGGCCACATTGGGAGATTTATTGAAGCGAAGAATCACAGATTTCTATTAGACATCTTAAAACATATAGTTAGTAAGGACCCGAAATGGAAGCTTCTTTTAGTAGGTGATGGAGATTTAAGAGACCAAATCGAGGAACGAGCGAAAACAGAACGTTTAGGAAATCATATCGTATTTGTTGGTGTACGAAGTGATATACCAACAATGTTACATAGTATGGATGTTTTTGTATTTCCTTCAATTTATGAAGGTTTAGGACTCGTACTGTTAGAGGCACAAGCAAGTGGAGTGCCTTGTATAGTTTCTGAAGCAGTTCAACCAGAAGCAGACCTAAACATCAATTTAGTTTCAAAGCTTTCTCTTGAAGATAGTGCTGATGTTTGGGCTAATAAAGTTCTTTCAATTATTGGAAAAAGGGAAGAAGAAAAAGGAAAAATAATAAATGGTTTTAAAAAAAGTGGATACGAATTCGAAAAGGGAATCTTTAAATTAATGAAACTATATGAGGTTTAGTTTTTGGGAGGGACATATGAAGAACGTATTAATTTCTTCATTTGATATGGAGGTAGGTGGCGTAGAACGAAGCTTAATAAGCATGCTAAATAATTTTGACTACAACAATTATCAGGTAGATTTAATGTTATACAGTCATTCTGGTGATTTTATGAATTTGCTTCCGGATACACCTACATTATTAGATGAGCAAAAAAAATATAAAACATTTAGAATGTCTATCGGTCAAATTATGAAAAAGGGTCATCTTCCAATTGTAATGACAAGGCTCTTTTCAAAATATAAGGCGATATTTGATAAGTCACCAGAAAAAGGGTATAAGCAAATGCAATATATGTGGAAGTACTCATTACCATTTTTACCAAAGCTAGAAAAAAACTATGATGTTGCTATTAGCTATTTATGGCCACATTATTTCGTTGCAGAAAAAGTCAATGCAAAAACAAAAATAGCATGGATCCATACTGACTTCTCAACTGTTAATACAGATGAAGAATTGGATATACAAATGTGGCAAAAGTTTGATTACATCGTTGCGGTTTCACAGGAATGTAGGAATTCATTTATTAAAAAGTATCCAGTATTGAAACGAAAAGTAAAGATTGTTGAAAATATAACGTCCCCAGAACTCGTAATCTCGTTGGCTCAAGAAGAAATTGAGAATCCTATGATCCACGATCGTCGGTTCAAGTTAGTCACTGTAGCAAGGTTTTCTCATGCAAAAGGAATCGACAATGCAGTAAGAGCATTAAAGCTATTAAAAGACAAAGGATATGATGACATAGCATGGTATGTCGTAGGTTATGGTGGAGACGAAAGGATAATTAGACACTTAATTAATAAATATGAACTCCAGGATTCCTTTATCTTATTAGGAAAACAAATTAATCCATTTCCTTTCATGAAAGCAGCTGATCTTTATGTGCAACCATCAAGGTATGAAGGGAAAGCTGTAACGGTAGGAGAGGCGCAGATATTATCTAAGCCGGTTATGATTACTAATTATCCTACAGCAAATAGTCAAGTTCGAAACGGCCATGATGGGTTAATTTGTGAATTATCAGTTGAAGGCATTGCTGAGGGAATTGAAAGGCTTTATTTAGACAATGGACTAAGAAGTGAGCTTGTTACTAACTGCAATAAAACAAACTTTACCAATACTAAAGAATTAGAAAATTTATATCAAATTCTATAGGAGGGAACAATACATGTTACCCAAGGTTAGTGTTGTTGTTCCTGTTTATAAGGTTGAAAAATATATTCATAGATGTGTGGATAGCATACTTAATCAGACATATAAAAACTTAGAAATCATCTTAGTAGATGATGGATCTCCTGATAGTTGTGCGGAAATTGTAGATTCTTATGCTGAAAGTGATTCACGAATCATTGCCTTACATAAGGAAAATGGTGGGTTATCGGACGCTAGGAACTTTGGGATGAACTATGCTACTGGAGAGTATACGTTTTTTATAGATAGTGATGATTGGGTAGAGACCAATATCATTGAAACTCTTGTTTCCAATAGTGTGAGGTATAAAGCTGATGTTGTACAATCAGCTTTTTATTATGCCTATGAAGATTATTTACTATACGATAACAGGTACTATTCAAAAGACGATACGCCTACTATTCTTGACAACCATACACTTATGACAGAATTGGTCATAAATGAAAAGGTGAAGAATTTTGCATGGGGAAAGCTTTATAAAACAGAGTTAATCAAGGATCTCCCATTTAAAAAGGGTGTCTTATTTGAGGATGTCTTTTGGTCGCATCTTGTCATGCATAGAGTGAAGATGTACCTAATGATTCATCAGCCAATGTACTACTATTTACAACGAAGTGATAGCATTGTGGCAACGTATAGTCCTAGAAATTTAGATATTTTAAAAGGGTTAAAGGTTCGACATACATTCATTGAGAAGCACTATAAAGAATTATTGAAAGAATCTTATAAAAACATTCTACGAACCAGTCTTATACACTATAATCTGCTATCAATAAATTGGAAAAAGGATAGCAGAGTACATAGGAAAGAGATTCTAGGTTATATAAAGGAGCATTATTCTAGTTTCACAATAGCAGCAGAGGATGATACCCAATTGAAGACACAATTATTTTTGTTCTCGATACATCCTACACTGCAAATGCTGTACCTTATTTTGAAAAAGGTACTACGAAAGTTTCATATTATCTCACAGCCTAGAGCTCTTGAACGATTTGAAATATCAAAATAGAAAGGAGGATTCGCATTTGAATAAACTGAAAAAATATATTTGCCTCGTCATCATTTATATTTTTAATTGTTTTCCTATAAAACATAATAAAATTATGCTTTTTAGCTATTACGGAAGTCAATATGGCTGCAATCCAAAATATATTACTGAATATATTCTTAAGCATTACCCAGCAGATACCTTTGATCTTGTTTGGGCTTTTACTGATATGAAATCAAAACATCATTTATTAGGTGTCCGCAAAGTGAAGATGATGTCTATTAAATACTTATACGAATTATGTACATCAAAAGTACTCATTACTAATTTTAGAACAACTGATTTATATGTAAAAAGAAAACAACAGTATTACATCCAAACCTGGCATAGCTCACTTCGATTAAAGCAAATTGAAAAAGACGCAGAAACCTCACTACCTCAGGATTATATTAAAATGGCTAAACGAGATTCAGCAAAATGCGATTTATTATTATCGGGCTGCATGTTTAGTACAGATATTTTTAAAAGAGCATTTTGGTATAGTGGAAAGATCTTTGAATTCGGTACACCACGTAATGATGCTTTGTTTTTAAATTCTGTAAAAAAAAATGAAATTCTAAGAAGTTTACACATCAATGGAGCTCAAAAGATTGTTTTATATGCACCAACGTTTAGAAAGAATAATAGTGTTGAAGTTAATAATTTAGAGTTTCAAAGGGTTTTAAAATCCTTACAAAAAAAGTTTGAAGGAGAATGGACCTTACTAGTAAAGCTACATCCACATTTAATAGCTACTTCTAAGGATTTCATTGAGAAAGCATCAAATGTGATAGATGTTACTTCATACGATGATATTCAGGAATTATTAGCAATCTCAGATGTATTAATCTCAGATTATTCTTCTCTGATGTTCGACTTTTCGATAACAAATCGTCCGTGCTTTTTATATGTACCAGATATGAATGAGTACATACAAAACGACCGAGAGTTATATTTTGATATACATGATCTACCTTTTATTGCGGCAACAAGCAATGAGGAAATGGAAAAGAAAATCGAGAATTTTAACTACGACCTATACAGAAGTAAATTACGTAACTTCTTAATCAATATTGGATCGTTTGAAGATGGTAAAGCAAGTGAACATCTCTTAAAAGAAATTAAGCAGGTTTGTTTTAGGAAGCAAGGGAGGGAAGTTTATGAAGCAGTATAAAATTGGCTATACGACTGGGGTTTTTGACTTGTTTCATGTGGGGCATCTAAATATCTTAAAAAGAGCGAAAGAACAATGCGAATATCTAATAGTTGGAGTAAGTACGGATGAATTGGTTATGAGTTATAAGAACAAACAACCGGTTATCCCACATGAGGAAAGAGTTGCGATTGTAGAAGGTATAAAATATGTTGACCAAGTTGTACCTCAGCTAAACAGAGATAAATTCACCGCCTGGGAAGATATTGGTTTTGATGTGATGTTCGTTGGCGATGATTGGAAAGGTAATTATCTCTTTCAACAAGTTGAAGAACAATTTAAACAGGTTGGAGTTGATATTGTTTATTTTCCGTATACAAAGGGTGTGTCATCGACGATTGTAAAAGAGAAAATTAAATTATAAGGGAATGGATAGGTGTTTATGAAACCTGCTATTAGTATTATTGTTCCAGTATATAATTTGGAAGAATACCTTAGAGATTGTATTGATAGTATACTAGATCAAACATTTACCGATTTTGAAGTCATTCTTGTGAATGATGGTTCCACGGATGGTAGTGGGAAAATCAGTGATGAGTATGCAATTAAAGATAACAGAGTAAGAGTTATTCATAAGGAGTATAGGGGAGTTAGCTCTGCAAGAAATGCTGGGATAAATGCAGCCAAAGGTGAGTACATTGGATTCATAGATGGGGATGACTACATTGACCCCAAAATGTATAGCAGTCTATACGAAATATGTACTAAAATGAATAGCGATATCTCGATTTGTAAGTTAGGAAGAGTAGTTAATGGAACATTAATTAATAGTGGTGAGAAAGAATTTGTAATAGAATTGAATCATTTGGATTCCATGAATGAGCTTTTTAAAGGTGCACTTTATAGGTTTTCATTATGCAATAAACTTTTTAAGAAAAGCTGCTTTAAAAATATCCAATTCCCAGAAGGACGTATTCATGAAGACCTATCAACTACTTATAAATTATTTGCTAATGCCAATAAAGCTGTGTACACAAACTACATTGGATATATGTACGTAAAAAGAGAAAATAGTATATTAACTTCAACATTCAATGAAAAAAGACTGGATGCTTTTTTGGGTTGGGATGAGATTTTACGTTACATGAGTCAGAAATATCCGCAGCTTTCCGAGACTGTATTTACAAGTTTTGGTTATTGGTGTGTAGATAATGTTTATTATGTTTTAAATCAAGTTGTCGATAAGGACGAGAGGAAAAAATATTTAAAAATGATTCAAAGCTGTGTTAGAAAATACTACGGTGAGATTATCAGGAATGAGTCATTGTCATTAATGTATAAATACCTAATTTCATTATTGAATTATAACCTAAGATTATTGGTAATTATAATTACCTTAAAAGGCTCAATAAACGCAGGTAGGATTAGAACCTTTTTCCAGATTTAGAGTTATAAATTATAAGATAGGGAGATTAATTTGAAAAAGAAACTCTTATTTTCAATTGACTCATTAGATGTTGCTGGTGCAGAAAAAAGTTTAGTAACACTATTATCAATGTTAGATTATAAAAATTATACAGTAGATCTAATGCTATTTGCACATGGAAAGGTTTTAGAGGAATTGGTTCCGAAAGAAGTAAACATCTTAAAACCATTGGAATATACTAGATTTACCGAATTAAGCTTAAAAGAGGCTCTGTTCCATTCTGTTAAGAAATTTGATTTTAAAATGTTATCTTCTAGGGCTAACTATTCCACTGAAATAAGGAAGAAACAATACAGTAATTCACAGAAAGCCAGAATTTATTGGCAAAGTGTTTCAAAAGTAATTGAGAGTAATCCAAAAGCATATGATATAGCTATTAGTTATGCCCAAGGTGTTCCAACGTTTTATGTTGCTGAAAAAGTAAAAGCTAAGAGGAAATTTGCATGGGTCAATGTAAGTTATCGATTAGATGAACAAGAAAAAAGATTTCAAAAAAAGTATTATGATCAATATAACAATATTATTGCAGTATCAGAGTCAACAAAAGAAGTATTTATCGAGACATTTCCTGATTATTCTCAAAAAATGAAGGTGATTTACGATATAAATAATCCTTACTTTATTAAGAAGATGGCCGATGTAGGGGAAAGTTATGATGATCACTTTGATGGTATAAGAATTCTTACAATTGGAAGACTTGCCAATCAAAAAGGGTATGATATTGCATTAGAAGCATGTAAGAGGCTCAAGGAAAGAGGAATAAATTTCAAATGGTATGCAATAGGTAAGGGGCCTTTAGAAAGAGATATTAGAAATTATATTGACGATAATGATTTATCTAAGAATTTTATTTTACTAGGTGTGAAGGCAAATCCATACCCATATCTAAAGAACTCGGATATATATGTTCAAACATCTAGATTTGAGGGGTTTGGACTTGCGATAGCTGAGGCTAGGATGCTGAATATACCTGTTGTTACAACTAGATTTGATGCTGTTTATAATCAAATGGTGGATGGGAAAAATGGTCTTGTTGTAGATATGGATTCAGAAGCAGTAGCAGATGGAATAATAAGAATGATACAAGATACCAAATTGAAAGAAAGTATTATTAATTATTTGAATAAAGAGCAGAAAGGGAATGTTGAAGAAATAGGAAGATTTTACCAATTGATTGATTATTCAAATTAGGAAAGAGTGCATAGCAAAATGAAAAAAAAGTTACTATTTATGGTGAAAAATATGAATTTGGGTGGAACAGAAAAGGCTCTACTAAATATGTTAAGTGAGATACCAAATGGAACATATGATATTACGGTTTTAATGTTAGAGAAATATGGTGTCTTTTTAAATGATATACCAAGTGGAATTAAAGTTGAATACTTAAATGGCTTTGCTAATATAAAAGACAAAATAAACAACCCACCTCTCATTACTGCTAAAAATCTTTTGTTGAAAGGTAAAGTTACAAGCGCGATTTATATTACTGTATTACACTTAATTTCAAAAGTTACTAAAAATAGAATTCAATTTTATAATTATATATTTAAAAATTTTCCCACCTTGAAAAATGAATATGATATAGCTGTAGCTTATGCTGGGCCAATGGACATCATAAGCTATTTTATTGCATATAAGATTAATTCTAAAAAGAAAATTCAATGGATTCATTTCGATTTAGAAAAAATTAATTTTAATAAAGAGTTTGCCGAGAAAATATACCCCAACTTTAATAAAGTATACGTCGTTTCAGAAGAAGCGAAGAAGCAATTAGAAAACGTGCTACCCCAATTAAGAGAAAAGATTGAGGTATTCTTTAACATTCTCTCCTCTAATTTGATGGCTTCGGAGGCAAGTAAAGGTGAAGGGTTTAACGATCAATTTAAGGGTACTCGTATTCTTACTGTTGGAAGATTGACAGCACAAAAGGGTCAGGATTTAATACCTGGTATATTATCAAGACTAATTTCAGAAGGATATGATGTTAAATGGTATTGTGTTGGTGAAGGGAACAGTCGCTTCGAGATTGAGAAATTGATTAATGAATATAATCTAGAAAATCACCTTTTATTATTAGGAAATATAAAAAATCCTTATCCATATTTTAAAGAGTGTGACCTTTACGTTCAACCATCTAGGTTCGAAGGGTATTGTATTACTCTTGCAGAAGCAAGAGCATTTAACAAACCAATTGTAATTACTGACTTTGTTGGTTCGGAACAAATATCTGATAAAAAAACTGGTTTAATAGTTAAGTGTGATCAAGAACAGTTGTACAGGGCAATAAAAAACCTATTGGATGATACGGATTTTAGGATTCAACTTACTAACAATCTAAAAGAAGAAACTGTAGACACTGTTTCTGAATTAGATAAACTTTACAAAATTGTTGGTAATTAATCTATTACTCTAGGGGGAAAAATGAAAAAAATTTTATTTATGGTCACAAGTATGAATATTGGGGGGGTTGAAAAGTCATTACTCTCTTTATTATCAATTATACCAAGAGATAAATTCGAAGTGACAATACTGCTTTTAGAGAAAAAAGGTGGGTTTCTAGATTCTATTCCCAGTTGGGTAAAAATAGAGGAAACAAACTGGTTTCATGAAATAAAACCCATAATAATGCAGTCACCTTACATAACAATTAAAGGTTATTTTAAATCAAAGAAGTATTTAAAAATGCTTCATTTTATTATTTCATACTTGATCGATAGAAAGTTTGACAATCGATATTTTTATTACAAAGAAATATTAAGGAAAGTACCCAATTATAAAAAATCTTACGATATTGCAGTGGCTTTTCAAGGACCAACCGATTTAATTGATTTTTACATTTTAAATAAAGTTGATGCAATGAAGAAAATCTCATGTATACACTTCGACATCTCTAAGCATAAGATCAATGAAAAATTCTACAAAAAACTATATCACCGATTTGATAAGTTGTTAGTTGTTTCAAAAGAAGCAAGAAACCGGTTAATTGAAAAATTTCCTAATTTAAATAAAAAAGCACATGTATTTTATAATATTGTTTCGAATGAATTGATAGAAACTATGGCTAAAGAAAGTATCGATTTTGATGTTGACTATAAAGGAATAAAAATTGTTACTGTTGGAAGGCTTTCGAGAGAAAAAGGTCAAGATTTAGCAATTAAAGTTTTAGCAAAGTTACATTATGAGGGCTATGAAGTTCGTTGGTATTGTGTAGGGGATGGTAAGGAAAAACAAGAATATGAAAACTTGATAAATTCCTATGATTTAAATGGAAAATTCATCCTGATTGGTGCAAAGATAAATCCTTATCCTTATATAGCTAATGCAGATATATATGTCCAAACATCTAGACACGAAGGGTATTGTTTAACTCTAGCAGAAGCAAAAATATTAAACAAACCAATTGTAACAACAAATTTCACAGGAGCCAGTGAACAAATTGATAATGGTCAAACTGGTTTTGTTGTCGAATTTAATGAAGTAAAACTGTACGAGAAACTAAAGCATCTAATAGAAAATAAGTATGAGAGAGAGCGAGTAACAAAGGAAAATATAGTATTTAAAACAACGCACAATAGCTTTTCAAATTTTATAAGTTAGAAAGGACTAGAAAGATGAATCCAAAGATTAGTATCATTGTTCCAGTATACAAGGTTGAAAAGTACTTGCAAAAGTGTGTTGACTCTATTTTGACACAGACATTTAAAGATTTTGAGTTGATACTTATTAATGATGGTTCACCTGATAATTGTGGAGACATATGTGATGAATTTGCAAATATGGATTCTAGAGTAAAAGTAATTCATAAAGAAAATGGTGGGCAGGCTTCTGCAAGAAATAGGGGACTAGATATAGCTAGAGGTGATTACATAGGATTTGTTGATAGTGATGATTGGATAGAACCAGATATGTATGAAATATTATATTCTATTTGCCAAGAAAATAAGTGTGATATTGCAAACTGTTCAAGTATAATTCATTATCCTAATAGACGAATAACAAATGGAGGGCACTCGTTAATCATTCATAATAGAAATCAAGCAATGAGGGCTTTGATAGAAGGAGATCTATATGATGAAGTAGTGTGGACAAAGTTGATAAAAAGGGAATTATTTAATGAGTTACGATTTACAGAAGGGATAATGTATGAAGATACCGACTTTACATACAAGTTAATTCATCGTAGTAAGAAAGTTTGTTGCATAGGAGCTCCAAAGTATAATTATATAAAACGTGAAGACAGTACTATGGAAAGAGCCTTGAAAAACATAAGTATTGATAGAGTTTTAATTTATGAGAATATGTCAAACTTTATAAGTTCTAACTACCCTAAGGTAGGAAAGATGGTTGCTTTAAAACTTGCAAACAGCGCAATGGTAGTACTAAATTTAATCGTAAAAAGTGATGATTTCAATAGGTACAAAGACAATTATTATAAAGTAGCAGCTATTTTAAATAAACATTTTAGTGAAACGGTTAGACTTAAAGAATACCCAAATAAAGTAAAGCTTTTATTAGCTGCTACCAAAGTTCATCCAATTATGTATAAAATCATAATTAATAACTTATCTAAAGGTTGAAATTGTTGATAGTTTAAGTATGTCGAATATTTAACTATAAATTTAAAATTAATAGTTCTGATATTTGAAATTATTGAAACAAGTAATCATTATGGGTCTCCAAGTCTGGAGGGAGAAGAATGCAATTATTATATAAAACCTATAAAACTTTAAGTAATGAAGGAATAGAAGTTTCTTTAAAAAGGATCTTAGTTTGGAAAAGAAATAAAAAGTTAAATAGACTTTTAAAACTAAAAAAATGGGAAAAGGCAGTCAACGTAGCTAAAAGTCTTGTGGAACTACATCCAAATAATGTTGATTATCGGTTAAAATTAGCAAAGTGTTATCAACAAACAGAAAATAGAGAAATGGCATTTTATACTTTACAGAGAGGGATGGGGATAAGAATAAATTTGAAAGAAATAATAAAAATGATTGAAACTGATCTTAATTCAGACCATCCTATCGCTTCTAAATATCAATATTTAGGGGGATGGCAAAATTTAGGTCTTATTGAACATTCACAAAGTAATAATGGTAATAAATTAATCACCAAGATAGCTTCATTGGAAGCAAGTAAAAATGAGTTATTGTTTTATTCAAAAATTAGCAGGTTATATTCAGAAATTCAATATTTTTTGCCAAAAATAATTAATATTCGATTTATAGAACAAGATAGATTATGTTTAATAACAATGGAAAAAATCTCAGGTGTTATTCCCCATATCGATGAGAGAATAATAAAAGATGTTATTAAAATAAATGAAACTATCAGTCTTATGACATATAAGGATTTAGATAAACTATTTGAGATTCCAACAGCTAGATTAGAGGAAATAACACCTAATAAAATGATGTCATTTCTTGATAATTCTTTTTTTATTAACGAAGAAAATATGAATAGAAAAATATTTAAATCCATGTTTGAACATATGTTGAAGTTTAAATATTCAAGTAAATCTTTGATGTTAATAAAAGACCTCGAATCTATAATTGTTGATAATCAAGCATATCACCTGATTAAACCAGAGCATCATTATAGTGTACAACACGGTGATTTTAGTCTTGGGAATTTCTTATATGATAAATCGATGGATAAATTATTTATTATAGATTGGGGACACATGAGGGTTGGTCCGAGATGGAGTGATTTAGCTGGTTTTTTTGGTAGGTACAAATTCTCCTTTTCGAAAGTAAATAAGTTATTCCTCATAGACAAAAATAGCGGGGGAAAGTTAGACGTTATTGAAAAATTATTCTTTACATATCTCCTTATTGTTGTATGGTTTGTTGTAATGAGTCGTGAAGAATTTGAGCAGAATATTAATTTTTGTTTATTACCAGCTCTTAATTATTTGAGGTCGTTAGAAAAAAAATAAATGTAATGAACAATGTAGGTTAAGTATCGTAAAGTTAGTAAAAATATGTTGATTTGTTCTTTATAAAGAACTATACTGTAAAGAACAAATATTATTGGGGTTATTTAGAAAATTATTATTAATTGCTTAACTGGACAGAGTTTATTTATACGAAGGTTGTGAAAATAATGAAGGATGCAATAATAAAATTGCTAACGTTAATAAATAAAAACGAAAAGAAAAAATTAGTAATCCTCTTATTTATGATGATCATTGCTGCTTTATTCGAAACTTTAGGAATAGGATTGATAGTCCCATTTGTAGGAATTGTTACAAATCCTTCAATTATTCAAGAACAAGCTAGTTTATCGTATATATATAACTTGTTTAATTTTAATTCAACCACTAGTTTTATAATATCTGCTGTAGTGACCTTACTTATAGTTTTTATTGTGAAAAATTTATACTTACTTTTATTCCAATATGCACAAAGCAGAGTTATATTAAATCAACAAGTAAAAATGTCTGGAAGATTATTTAAAGAATATTTAACGAAACCATACTCATTTCATTTACAAAGAAATTCCGCTACCCTACTTCGGAATGTAAATAGAGAGGTATCAAAAGTTTTTAACGGAATAGTTATGTCTGGCTTTCACTTACTTACAGAAATATTAATAATTTCTTTTATACTAGTATTGCTAATAGTGACATCGCCAATAGCAACTATAATAGTAACATTTTTATTAGGAGGATGTGTTCTCCTATTCTTTAAATTCTTTCGAAAAAAAATTAGTGAGTTAGGTCAGGAACAAAGGGAAATTGGGGCTGTTTTGATTAAATGGGTTAATCAAGGTTTAGGAGCTAGTAAGGAAGTTAAGGTAACCGGAAAAGAAGACTTTTTCGTTAATGCCTATTCAAAACAGAATCAAATTATGGCTAAAAATAGTATATTCATGAGAATCTTAGAGTTAGTACCAAGACTATTTATTGAGACCGTATTAGTTTTAATCGTGTTATTGATGATGATGATGATTGTTTTCCAAGAAATTGATACTACAGAGTTGGTATCAACGATGGCGTTATTTGCAATGGCAGC
Source organism: Ferdinandcohnia jepli (assembly GCF_047246645.1). Taxonomy (NCBI): domain Bacteria; kingdom Bacillati; phylum Bacillota; class Bacilli; order Caryophanales; family Bacillaceae; genus Ferdinandcohnia; species Ferdinandcohnia jepli. Next base: position 38,637 of record NZ_JBFOKR010000002.1, on the reverse strand, counting down.
GTTTAGACTCATGCCATCTATAAATAGAGTTGTTGGATTAATAACTAATATTCGTTATAATGAACCGGCTTTATCTATAATATATGAGGACTTATTCATGAATCGAGATCAAATAGTTAGCCAAGAAATGAAAGATAATTATATTACAAAATTACCATCAGTCTTTGGAAAAAGATCATTTACTAAAGAAATAAAATTGGTAAATGTATCTTTCCGGTACCCTAACCAAAAGAACCTATCAGTTAATGACGTATCATTAAGTATTCCGATTGGTAAGTCCGTTGCTTTTATTGGTGAATCTGGTGCAGGGAAAACAACAATTGTAGATATTATATTGGGGCTTTTCGAGCCAGAAAAGGGATCGGTAATGGTTGATGGTAAGAATTTATTTGAACAAAGAGCATTATGGCAGCAGAAAATTGGTTATATTCCTCAATCAATTTATTTATCAGATGATACAATTCGAGGAAATGTGGCATTTGGAGTTGAAAGTACCCAAATAAAGGATGAAGATGTCTGGAGAGCTCTGGAACAAGCCCAGTTAAAAGAATATGTTGAATCACTACCTGACAAATTAGAAACGAATGTTGGAGAACGAGGAGTTAGACTCTCAGGGGGCCAGCGACAACGAATTGGAATTGCAAGGGCCTTATATAATAACCCTGAAATTCTATTCATGGATGAAGCAACCTCAGCTCTAGATAATGATACTGAAAAAGATATTATGAGAGCATTTGATGGATTAAAAGGCGAAAAAACTCTTATTATAATTGCTCATAGAATAAGTACGATTGAGAATTGTGATATTGTATACAAAATCAGTAATGGTAAGCTAGTTTCAACTACTAGTAATTTAGAACAAACAAGAATGTTCTCAAGTATGTAATTAATATATTTTCATGGATTAGGTGAATAACAATGTCCCAATATTTATCTTTGAATAAAAATATAAGTATAAATAAAAATACTTCTGTAATTTCTTTACCAATACTCTTATACCGATGTAAGCCATTAATGCCAAAAAATCATTTTAAAAGACTTAGAGTTGTTATGAAGTATCTGCTTCTATATATGAAGAATGGGGCAAATGAAAAAACAATAGGAGTCAATGGAGAAATTGCATTAAGAGTGGGTTATAACAATTATAAAGTTATAAACATGAAAGATAATATTATCTATACAGTTTACACTGAAGAAAACGAATCAATTATTTTTGAAAGTCTTGAATATAGGACTGAAAGTTTAATGTATGAAAAAATACTCGAAATCGATCAAATAAACAAGATTATTAAAGGTCAATTTTATAATGGGCATCACCCAAACCTTACAAATATAAACAACAAATACTGCAAACAAAAGCTAGGAGATTTGTTTGTAAATTTATTAACAAAATCGAAAGTGAAAGAAATAAACTCTATATGTTATGTTGAAAAACAACTTAATGATTCGTTGGATGTACTGAATAGAAATACTGAAAAAATATCAAATGAGCAATATCAATATGTAAAAACATTCCTTTTATCTAATTATGGAGAATTTATTAGAAATTCACCAGAAGAGAATATGCAACTTACCTTAAGCCATGGAGACATAAAACAAGACAATTTACTTGAATCGAATGGTGAAGTTGTGTTAATAGATTGGGAATTTTGTGGTTTTCGTTCTCCGATGTATGATTTCATAAAATTTAAGAGAAGGTTTTCATCATATGGAGATATATTTTTTTTAGATATCAAAAAAATAATTATTAATTATCTTATATCTTCAAAAAATAGAAGTTTGATCAAATACTTTCAAAACGATAGTAAAAAATATATGAATATTTTTTACTTAGAAGATATTAATTTAAAATTAAAGCAATTTGAAACAAGACGATTTGCAAGGGACTTTTCTAGAATCATAAATCATATTAAGGGTATCAAAAACGAATAATATTAAACCTGGAGGAACTTTTTACGGTTGTGGATAAGTAGGCGTATCGGTATTTCTTCTTTAATTGGTAAATGGATTAGAAATGATGATATAAAAGTAAGTTTTATTTTTTGAAACATTGTTCTTTATTGAGAATAGAATTCAAACTTAATAATTCGGTGATGTCTCCTTCCCGATATCTATGGAGGCACTCGGTCATATTGTGGGTAAGATTACCTTAGACACAAGTTGTCAATGATGTGATGTGAGGGTGGGTTAGATGCCCGTTATTTAAAGTTTTAAAGCTATGTTTTTTTATTTGGATCTTTAAAACATATAGTTAAGGATTGTAACATTTTTAAATGAAGAGGTGCACCATTCTTATGATAATATATAACAAATTAAAAAGGCAGTACTCAGACTGGAGATATTGGCAAGTCTTGTATCGTAATATGAAGAAGAATGGTGTAAGAAGTAAAGAATTAGCATCTGAGTTTACCCCTTATTTAAATAAACCCGGAATTGTTTTTTCCTTCGATGACAGCTTTCGTGTACAAGATTGGTATAAATATGGAAGGGAATTGTTTGGATTTTATGATGTAAAAGTAACATTTAATGTTAATGCTTTTCATCATTATGAAGGGAAAAGGGAGCTATCTCAATCTGAAATTGATTTATTGATTGATCTACAATCTTATGGGCATGAAATTGCTCATCACGGATATAATCACAGAAATGCTGTAGATTATGTAAATCAACTAGGAGTAAAAAAGTGGATACAGGATGAAATAATAGCACTATTTGATTGGTTAAATAAACAAGCACACTCTGTAACAGGTGAAAAATTTAAAAAGCCTGTCACTTTTGCATTCCCTTATTTCCGTTATAACGACTCGATACTAGAGGAAATAGTCCCCACATATTTTCGGATAGCAAGAGGTCATTTAAGAGGAAATTACCTATCTCAAAATAATTTAACTGGATTTGCCCCATCTATTTGTATAGATAGTCATTATCTAATTAACAAAAAAAATATAAAAAAAGTAATTAATTTCGTAAAAAAATCTGGAAGTAATTTAATTTTAACATGTCATTCACTTTTGCCTGAAGACGTTGGTTGGGAAAGGTTTGGGTGGGAAATGGAAAAGCATGAACAAAGATGGCGTACATCTCCGGAGATTATCGAATTTATTATTAACGAAGCAAAGAAAGTTGATTTGGAATTTTATACGACAGCAGAACTAAGTGGGGTTGCAAATTTCATTGATCGGAATTTTGAAAAGTATATTAGGGATTTATTCTCTATCGAGCCAGACCAGTGTATATTTATTTCAGATTTAATATCCATAAAAGAATTAGATTTAAGTAATAAGAACATAACAAATTTGGATGGGATACAGTATTTTTTAGGTCTAGAGAAATTGGATATCAGTAACAATAATATAACTGATTTAAGATTACTAGGAAAATTACCAAATTTAAACTTACTATCTATGAATAATAATCTAAGCAGGAAGTTATAAAATAATGATGTTTATCCCATCAATGATAATAGCTATGAATTAATTTCATGTTAGGTTGGCTGGATTAATAATTTTGATTCAAAGTTTTTAGGGAGAATAAAATAATGAACAATCGTATCGAACAATTAGATTCAATTCGGGGTTTAGCTGCATTAGTAGTTGTCTTTAACCATTTACCGCTTGTTTTACTTACATTACCTCCTGTAGCTATTTACCTTATAAGATATCTTGGAATTGATAATGGTCATAGCTCGGTAATGCTATTCTTTGTTTTAAGTGGTTTTGTATTATCTTTGCCATTTTTAAAGCATAGAAAAATAACTTTCCTGCCATATTTAGTTAAGAGGGTCTTTAGAATATATAATCCATATATCTTCGCTATCACAGTAGCAATAGTTCTATCCCAAATATTTATGGATGATGAAGTTGAGTTAGTAAAAGATTGGGATATGTTGTGGAGCACACCTATTACTGTGAAGTTGATACTAGAGCATATCTATTTTCTAGGTAATATTCACTCTAACACTTTCAATGGTGTAATTTGGTCTCTGATTCATGAACTAAGAATATCAATAATTTTTCCGTTTATTGTATTATTTATTAGACGTTATAACTGGAAGATAAGTATTTTTACATGTTTTGGGTTGTCTTCAATAGCGGGTATCAATAATATTTTCGAATTACAAGTATCTAACGGATATAATGTTACTTACTTTGCTACTATCCACTATACCTCTCTTTTTATATTGGGTGGTGTTCTTGCAAAATATAAAAAGGAAATAATATCATTCTTTAAAAAACTTCATATTAGTATAAAGTGTACTTTCCTTATTTCTTCCTATTTAATATATAACCTTGGAGAAATAATTATTCATTCATTGCACAGAATTACAAATATTAATATATTATCAACGTATTTCTATATTTTTGTCGAATATCTTATAGCGTTAGGATCAATAGGATTAATAATTAGTGCATTAGGTTCTATTAGAATAGGAAAATTTCTATTAATAAAACCAATCTTGCTACTAGGAAAGATATCATACAGCTTGTACTTATACCATTTACCGGTAATTTTAGTAACCATCTATTTATTTCATAGAATATTTCCATTATGGATTATATGTCTAGTTGGCTTTTTTTTAAGTATTGTAATATCTACAGTTGCATGGAGATTAATTGAAACTCCTACTATTAAGTATGGAAGAATCGTAGCTTCTAAAATTAGTGAAAGAAAAAGGTTGAAGGAATCAAAATCGGTGAAAAATACAGCTTAATGTCATTTGAGTAATTTCCATAAGGTATTATAAAAAGCAGATTTATTTGCAATCTTAGGAAGGTGTTATATGAAAAGTAAGTTAAGCATCATAGTACCAGTATACAATCTTGAGAGCTATTTACCAAAGTGCGTTGAATCAATATTATCCCAATCCTTCTCTTATTTCGAAGTAATTCTTGTCAACGATGGATCAACAGATAAAAGTGGAGAGCTTTGCGATGAATATGCAAAATTAGATAGCAGGGTTAGAGTTATTCATAAAGAAAACGGTGGAATTGGTTCGTCACGAAATGCTGGTCTTGAGATAGCTAAAGGGGAGTATATCGGTTTTGTTGATAACGATGATTATATTAATAAATATATGTTTGAAGAACTTTATAAAAATGCAATCGAGTTTTCATCCGATATCGTAGTTTGCGATTATCTTAGTGTCGAAGAAGAACAGTCAGTAGATAAAGAGAAGTTTTCTTTTAATTACAGTGTCCAAAATTTTAGTAATAAAGGAGCTTTACATTTCATTTATGAGAATATGGATAAAGATACATTTATCTATCCTTGGAATAAACTTTACAAAAGATCATTATTTGATGATATAAAATATGAACATGGTAACATCTATGATGATGAAACTGTAGCTCATAAGCTTTTATATAAGAGCAACAAAGTCACTTATATTCAAAGTGAGTTATATTACTATGTTCAAAGAAAAGGTAGTCAGATAAATTCACCCTTTTCCACTAAGAAATTTGGAAGAGTGTATGCATTAAAAGGCAGAGAGGAATTTTTTAGAAATAAGAATGAATTGGAGTTACACCAAAAAGCACTTAAGCATTATATGGAGGTATTCTTTTGGTATTACTATGTGGCTAAATCTAATTTAAAGGGCATAGATAAAGAGTTAAGAAAGTTAAAACAAACCTTAGATAATAGTTTAATACATTTAATGAAATTAAAAAATATAAGCACCAGACAAAAATTTATGTGTGTGTGTTTTAGAATACATCCAGCTATGTATGAATTTATTCGAGATACAAAAATAAAAATAAGTGAAAAGCAGCACCTCAGTTAATTTGAGGTGTTTTTTTAATTATTTAAAATTGGGGTGGTCCTACGATGAAGGGAATCATACTAGCAGGTGGAAGTGGTACACGGTTATATCCATTAACAAGATCTATCTCTAAGCAACTATTGCCAATCTATGATAAACCAATGATTTATTACCCGATGTCAGTTTTATTGCTAGCTGGCATTAAGGATATTCTAATAATTTCAACACAAGAGGATATACCACGTTTTAAACAATTATTGGGTGATGGTTCGGAGTTGGGAATCCAATTATCCTACGCTATCCAAGAAAAACCAAATGGGTTAGCGGAGGCATTTCTTATTGGAGAGGAATTTATTGGTGATGATGATGTAACTCTTATCTTAGGTGATAACATTTTCTATGGCCATGAATTCATTTCAACTCTTGAAAGAGTAAGTACGCAATTAAATGGTGCAACCATTTTTGGTTATCATGTTAAGGACCCGGAACGATTTGGAGTAGTTGAATTTAATCCCGATGGAAAAGTATTGTCTATTGAAGAGAAGCCAAGTTTTCCAAAATCAAACTATGCTGTAACAGGTTTATATTTCTTTGATAATCAAGTTGTCGAGATTGCAAAGCAAGTAAAGCCATCCAATAGAGGGGAATTAGAAATAACAGATATTCTAAATGAATATCTAAGAAGAGAACAATTAAAAGTTGAATTGTTAGGTCGTGGCTTTTCATGGCTTGATACTGGAACACACGAATCATTGCTTGAGGCTTCACAATTTATCGAAATCATTGAAAAAAGGCAGCTGTTAAAGGTGGCTTGTTTGGAGGAAATCTCTTTTAATAAGGGATATATTTCAGAAGCAAAGCTACTAGAGTTAGCTGAGCCTCTTAAGAAAAGTGAATATGGTCAATATTTACTTAGGTTAGTAGCTATGAATAATTTCAATAAGGCTGAAGTCGAACTAGTGAAATAATCAATATTATAGTTAACTAAATATATCTGGGGGAAACGTGATGAACATAATCGATTCAAAACTTGATGGTGTAAAGATTATTGAGCCAAACGTGTTTAAGGATAATCGTGGTTTTTTCATGGAAAGCTTTAATTTTAAAAGATTCAAAGAGTTGGGGTTAGAATTTAATTTTATCCAAGATAATCATTCTCTATCAGTAGATAAGGATGTAATACGTGGTCTTCATTATCAGCTTAATCCTAAGGGTCAGACAAAGTTAGTAAGAGTAATTACAGGAGCGATATATGATGTAGCTGTTGACATTCGAGAAGGTTCACCAACATATGGGCAGTGGGTAGGTGTTACATTAAGTGAAGAAAATCACCGTATGCTGCTAGTTCCTAAAGGTTTTGCACATGGTTTTTGTACACTAACAGAAAATACTCATGTTCAATACAAGGTTGATGAATATTATTCACCGGAACATGATAAAGGAATACTTTGGAATGATCCTTCACTGGGTATTGACTGGCCAACTGAGAATCCTATTTTGTCAGATAAGGACGCAAAACAACCGTTGTTAAATGATGCAGAAGTAAATTTTTATTATAAGGATAAAGTGGGTACAGGTCATGAAATCCTATGATTACCTTATCATTGGTGGAGGCATAATCGGTTTATCTATTGCAAGGGAATTAAAAAATAGATTTCCAAATCAATCAATTTGTATTTTAGAGAAAGAATCGGATATCGCACAGCATTCAAGCGGAAGAAATAGTGGAGTCTTACATGCTGGATTCTATTATACTGCTAATAGCTTAAAGGCAAGGTTCACAAGAGATGGTAACCAAGAGATGACAAAATACTGTGAAGAGAATGGCCTGAAAATAAATAAGTGTGGGAAGCTGGTAGTGGCCACAAATGAAGCTGAGGTACAGGGGTTAATCGAATTAAAAAAGAGGGCAGAAAAGAATGGTGTAGATTTACGTTGGTTAGATGAATCCGAAGTTCATTTGGTAGACCAAAATGTGAAGACCTATAAAAAAGCTCTTTATTCCCCAACAACCTCATCTGTAAATCCAACTGAGGTATGTCTAACAATAAAGGCAGAGGTAATAAAAAAGGGAGTAGACATCTTTTGTAATACCCATTACCGAGGGAAATCAAATGAAGGAATTAATACTAATAATGGTATATTTACTTGTAACTATTTTATTAATGCTGCAGGACTATACGCAGATAAAATTGCTAAAGATTTTCAATTTGGAGAGAAGTACACCATTATTCCTTTTAAGGGAATCTATTTAAAATACGAAAAAAACAAAACTGATGTTAAAACAAATGTTTACCCGGTACCTAATCTTGCTAATCCTTTTTTAGGCGTTCATTTTACAAAAACTGTAGACGAATCAATTAAAATCGGGCCAACAGCAATTCCTGCTTTTTGGCGAGAAAACTATAGTGGCTTTAAAAACTTTAAGTTTAATGAGTTCTATCAAATTTTATTTTATGAAGCGAAGTTATTTATAAAAAATGCTTTTAATTTTCGCAGTCTTGCTTTTGAAGAAATGAAGAAGTATATGAAATCATATTTTATTGCTCTTTCTTTAAAGATGGTAAAAAAGGTTGATGAAAAAGGTTTTGGAGACTTCATGAGACCTGGTATAAGAGCACAGCTTTTAAATAAAGAAACTTTAGAGCTAGTTCAGGATTTTGTAGTGGAAGGTGATCATAGATCCTTTCATGTATTAAATGCAGTCTCACCAGGATTCACCTGTGCATTTCCTTTTTCACGATATGTTGTTGACGAGATTATGGAGAAACAAGGTAAAAGGAAAGATATAAAAGAAAACATTTTGTGAGGAGGAAAAATACGAATGAAAACAATTCTAGTAACTGGTGCTGGAGGATATATTGGTAGTGTTTTAGTACCAAAATTGTTAGAAAAGGGATATAACGTTAAGGCAGTTGATCGTTTCTTTTTTGGAGTTGATAAGCTTCAACCTCACCCCAATTTAACAATTATTAAAGAAGATTGCAGAAGATTAGAAGAATCTTATTTTACTAATGTGGATGCAGTTATCGATTTAGTTGCTATTTCAAATGACCCAAGTGGAGAGCTATTTAAAGAGGTTACTTATGAAATTAATCATGTTTCAAGAGTGAATACTGCTACTTTTGCTAAAAAGATGGGAGTAAAGCGTTACATTTTACCTTCCTCTTGTAGTATTTATGGATTCCAGGATAAAGAAGCTAGTGTAGATGAGTTATCACCTACGAATCCGTTAACAGTTTATGCAAAGGCAAATGAAAAAGCCGAACAAGAAGTTCTACCTTTAGCTGATGATGAGTTTACTGTCGTTGTCATGAGACAGGCGACGGTTTATGGTTACTCACCAAGGATGAGATTTGATTTAGCGATAAATGGAATGACATATGGTGCATGGGAAAAAGGAGTTATCCCGTTAATGAGAGATGGATCACAATGGAGACCAATGGTACACGTTGAAGATACAACAGATGTGATGTGTCTATTTTTAGAAGCGGAAGCTCATAGAATAAATGGTGAAATATTTAACGTTGGTTCAAACCGTAATAATTATCAATTAGGTCCACTTGCAGAGGAAATTGCATCAGCGCTTCCCAATGATGTGAAGATCGAATGGTATGGTAATCCGGATCATCGTTCTTATCGTGTAAATTTTGATAAGATAGTCCAAACATTGAACTGGGAGGCTAAATATACAGCAGCTGGCGGTGCTCTTGAAATCTTTAAAAAGCTTGAAGGAGGAGTACTTCAAAAGACTGAGCAAACAATTACTCTTAACTGGTATAAAAAGTTAATTGAGTGTCATAATCTTATTAAGAACATTGATATGTATGGTGGTATATTAGAAATAGAAAAAGATGAAGTTTTTAACGATTTAATATCAATAAAGTAAGAAGGACTTTTTTAAAACCATTTGTTCTTTATTAAGAATTTCTACCTGCAATGGAGGAAAATATAGTGGATAAGATAACGAGAATTGGTATAGCAGGCACAGGTTTAATAGGTAAAGGATTGGCAATTGAAATTGATAAACAACCTGATTTGAAACTATCAAAGGTGCTAACCCGCCGTGATATTCAGTCGATGAATGATTATCCTATCACTGAAGTCTTAACAAATTCAGTTGAAGAATTCATTGAGAATTGTGACATGGTAGTTGAATGTAGTGGAGATGTCATTTACGGGACCGAAGTGATTGATAAGGCCATCAAGGCGTCAATCCCAGTGATTACGATGAATGCTGAACTTCAAGTAACGACTGGTTCTTATTTTGCTAGGAGAGGATTTATTACAGAGGCAGAAGGTGATCAACCAGGATGCTTGGCTTCCCTGCATGAAAATGTGGTGCAGATGGGCTTTAAGCCACTAGTTTACGGTAATATTAAAGGCTTTCTTAATGTAGATCCTAAACTGGAAGATATGCAATATTGGTCTAACAGAAATGGAGTAAGGCTTGATATGACTACCTCTTTTACAGATGGTACTAAGGTTCAAATCGAACAGGCATTAGTTGCAAATGGTCTTGGAGCTGGTATTGCTGTTGATGGACTGATAGCACCTAGCTCAGATGATTTAAATAAAACAGGGGCAGAGCTAGCTGAAGAAGCAAATCGGTTAGGACATCCAATTTGTGAATTTGTGTTAGCTCCAAAAGCTCCTCCAGGAGTTTTCATAACAGCTGAACATGATATCCGTCAAAAGGATACATTACGATATTATAAAATGGGAGATGGTCCATTTTATACCATTCTCCAAAACTATCACCTTTGCCACTTAGAAATCATGAAGACAATTAGAAGGGTCATTAATGGAGGGGGAGTTCTATTAAATAATGGAGAACATCCAACCGTTAGTGTAGCAGCTGTCGCCAAACGCTCACTTCAAGCGGGAGAAATAATAGAAAAAGGGATTGGGAGCTTTCAAGTAAGAGGAGAAGCAGTAAATATTGCTACGAATCAAAATCATGTACCAATAGGATTGCTTGTACATGCAGTATTGAAACGTAACGTAGGTGAAGGAGAGATTATTACCTTTGAAGATGTAGAACTGCCTGAAAGTTTAGCTTTATCAGCTTGGTATGAGACTGTCAGCAGAGCCCCTATTAATATTTAAGTATTTATAAGGAGATGGTCAGAAAAATGCCGTCTCCTGAAAGTTCTTTCTTAACTTGATAAATGTAATTTTAATTTAAGATGGGAGACTTCCTATGATCGTTGATATTCACAACCACATTTTACCATGCTTAGATGATGGTCCTAAAAGCTGGGACGAGATGCTGCTACTTGCTAAACAAGCTGTTGAAACAGGGATTACGGATGTTATTGCAACACCACACCATAAACATCAACATAAAGATCATTTCTATGAAAATAATCCTGTACATATTATGAATCTAGTAGAAGAGGCTAATGAGTTATTAAAGAAGAATGCTATACCTTTAACTATATATCCTGGTATTGAATTCCATTTGCATGAGCAAATACAACAAGATATTGAGGAGAGACTTGAGGACTTTCTTTCATTAAATAGTACCGGTGTTTATATGTTAATTGAACCACCATGTCACCACTTACCGGAACGGACAGATAAAGTGTTAAAGCAATTGCAGAAAGTGGGCTTTATTCCTATCATTGCTCATCCAGAGAGGAATCGAGTATTACGAAAGAATCCTTCAATAATCTATAACTGGGTAAAAAATGGGATATTAATACAAGTTACTGCAGGGAGTATTAATGGGACATATGGGAAAAGGCTAAAGCATTTTTCTCTTCATTTATTAGACCATGAGCTCGTTCATTTTGTTGCGTCTGATGCTCATCATCATAGCCGAAGGCAATTTGAATTGATTTCTTCTTATAATTATATTGATCAACACTACTCTTCAAATTATCGAAGGTACCTTGAGAAAAATGCAGCACAAACCATACATGGTAAAACAATCAAAATCCTTGAACCTACTTATATTGATAAGAGAAGGCAATACTTCTTCTTTTACAATCATCCATTAAATCGTATAACAGATATTAGGTAAATGCTGTATTTCGGAGGTGAACTTTAAAAATGAAAAGAATCCTAGATATAATTGGAGCGATTTTCTTGTTGCTTCTTTTTTCTCCAATTATGATCGCTACTGCAATTATTATACTAATAAGTATGGGGTCACCTATATTTTTCAAACAAATCCGTCCAGGTCTTCATGGAAAACCTTTTACGATTTATAAATTTAGAACAATGATTGACAAAAGAGATTCTACTGGAAAAATGTTACCAGGTAAGCATCGATTAACTAGATTTGGAATTTGGTTAAGGAAATACAGTTTAGACGAGTTGCCTCAGCTTTTTAATGTCTTAAAGGGTCAGTTAAGTCTAGTTGGTCCTAGACCATTGCTAACCGAATATTTAACTTTATATACAAAAGAGCAAGCACGAAGACATGAGGTAAAGCCTGGCATAACGGGTTGGGCACAAATTAATGGTAGAAATTCAATTGATTGGGATCAAAAATTTGATTTGGATTTGTGGTATGTCGAGAATCAATCAATTTGGATTGATATTAAAATCTTACTGTTAACCATAAAAAAAGTAATTAAAAAAGAGGGTATTGGCGCAAAGGAACATTATAGTATGGAACGATACAAAGGGATTAGTAAGAATATGTAGAGACAAAATAAGAGGTGTAAAATGGAAAAAATCATAATTACTGATGTAGGTGTGGCTCCAGCAGAAAATGTTATTAAATCATTAAATAAATCCAAAACAAAGGAAGAAATTGTTGGTATTTCAAGAAACCCTTTTAATCTTTTTTCCTCCAAAGCAAAAACAAAAAGGCACATCCCATATGAATATGCGTTTGGTAATGAGTATAAGCAGTCTTTACTCAAAATAGTAAATAAAGAAAAGCCGAGTTTAGCAGTTTTTATGAATGATCATGAGATACTGGAAGCTTCAAAGTTTAGAGATGAAATCATTTCAACTGGAACAAAATTGTTTATGCCAGAACATCGTGTTATTGAAGCATGCACAGATAAATATCAATCTTATAGTATATGGGAATCAAACGGGATAAAGGTCCCTAAAACGATGATTATTAATCATCAAGATGATCTAAAAAATGCTTTTCACCAACTTGGAAACCAAGAAGGAAAGATTTGGTTACGATCAACGGTTGGAGCGGGTGGAAAAGGAGCATTGCCGACTAACGATTATGAGTTTGCTAAAAACTGGATTGATATATATAACGGATGGGGAACATTTACTGCATCAGAATTACTTCAGTCTGATAAAACTGTAACATGGCTTTCAGTTTGGTATGAAGGAGAGCTTGTTGTTGCTCAAACTCGGAGACGAAAGTCTTGGGGCTTTGGGAATCGTACATTATCGGGGGTAACGGGGATAACTGGAGTTGGCGAGACATATTCAGATGATATTGTGAATAGGGTCGCCCTTGATACAATACTTGCGATAGATAATCGTCCTCACGGTGTATATGGTGTCGATATGACATATGATCAGAATGATTTTCCAAATCCTACTGAAATAAATATGCGCTTTTTTACAACCTGCTACTTTTTTACTGAAGCAGGGTTAAATATGCCTGAAATCTATAAGGATATTATTCTTTATAACAAGTTCCCAACACTAGAGAAAAAAATAAACCCATTACCCGATGGATTATTATGGATTCGGGATATGGACCGAGAGCCGATGTTAACAACTGAAGATGAGGTAATGAAGGTGATTCATGAACAAGAAGGTGCCCTATTTTAGAGAAAGAGGTAAACTTATAATCCCCATGAAATAATGAACTGTTATAGGGAGTAGTCAGCGGGTCTAGGCTACTCCTACAATTTCTTGGAAAGAAGCGATTGATTAAGTAACATTATGCGGTTATTTTTATGCTTTTAATCGCATTTTTGTAAATATAATAGCGTGTATTCCAACGTTTTATAGGATAAAACTGATATATAATTCATAATTTGTATAGTGAATAAAAGGTGTCCATACATAATGTAAACTATTGAGAAAAAGAAGAGGTGTAACAAGTGAAACTAGCTTTTATTTCGGATATCCATGGAAATGCAGTAGCATTTGAGGCTGTTCTTCAGGATATTGAAAAGAAAAATATTGAAAAAGTGTACGTCTTAGGTGATTTATGTTTTAGAGGGCCGGAACCAAAGAGTTCACTAGATTTGGTTAGATCCTTACATACAGAAGTTATTAAAGGAAATGCAGATGAATGGTTGGTCCGAGGGGTGAGAAAAGGGGAGGTCCCTGATCAGGCACTTGAGATCATGAACTTAGAACGTAATTGGGCATTTTCGCAACTGAGCGAGGAAGATATAGATTATTTGGAGAAACTTCCAACTAGTCTCTCATTGGAGTTTGAGGGTAAGAAAATAAACGCCTTCCACGCTACACCAGATAGTCTGTTTGAAATTGTGTTACCCTCTGAAGCTGACCAAATTGTCCAAAATACTTTGATAAAGGATACAGAAGCAGATATTTATATCTATGCTCATATCCATAAGCCTTATATTAAATTTATTAATGGAAAATGCATTATAAATACAGGAAGTGTTGGCCTACCGTTTGACGGTCTTGCACAATCTTCCTATGCTATGATTGACATACAAGACAAAGCTATTCAAGCAACAATTGTAAGAGTGCCATATGATGTTGAAAAGGTTAAGAAGCAATATACTGAAACAAATTATCCAAATAAGGAATTACTAATTAACATTATACAAAACGGAGAGCTGCCTAAATAGGTGGCTCTTTTTTGATATGCAAATATAAAGGGGATTTGTTTATGAAAATATTGGTCACTGGTGGAGCAGGTTATATTGGGAGTCATGCTTGTGTAGAATTAGTAAAGGCAGGCTTTGAATTGGTAATTGTGGATAACCTCTCGAATAGTAAAATTGAATCGATAAATCGGATAAGAGAAATTACCGGGGTAGATATTACATTTTATAATATTAATTTGTGTAATAAGGTATCTTTAGAGAAGGTATTTATTGAAAATGAAATTACAGCAGTTATACATTTTGCTGGTCTAAAAGCTGTTGGGGAATCTGTTCAGATACCACTTCACTATTATAATAACAATATCGTTGGAACATTAAACTTATGCGAATTGATGGAGAAATATAAGGTATATAATTTGGTATTCAGTTCATCAGCAACCGTTTATGGATCTCAAGACATCGTACCACTTAAAGAAGATTTACCTCTTCACGCTACAAATCCATATGGAAGAACTAAGCTTATGATAGAACAGATCTTACAGGACCTATATATTTCAAATAATGATTGGAGTATTTCATTACTAAGATATTTTAATCCGGTGGGAGCTCATTGTAGTGGGAGAATCGGTGAGGACCCTAATGGAATACCTAATAATTTAGTACCATTTATCACACAAGTGGCTATTGGTAAGCGATCAAAGCTAAAAGTGTTTGGTAATGATTACCCTACTCATGATGGTACAGGAATTAGAGATTATATTCACGTGGTAGATTTAGCTATTGGCCATGTAAAGGCTTTGGAGCAGGTTTTGGAAACAAATGGAGTCAACGCCTATAATCTTGGAACCGGAACTGGATATAGTGTTTTAGAAATGATTCAGTCCTTTGAACAGGTTTCTTTTAAAAAAATCCCATATGAAATTGTAGACAGGAGACCCGGAGATAGTCCGATAAGTTATGCTGACGTATCGAAAGCAAAAAGAGAGCTAAATTGGGTAGCACAAAAGACACTAATTGATATGTGTAAAGACTCTTGGAGATGGCAAGTGAATAATCCAAATGGGTATGAAACTACTGAAATGCAAGTTGAACTTAAATAAAGTGGTACACTAGGCTATCAATTTAAGGTAGTTATTTTGTAAGTTTTGTCGTTCTTAATAAAGAAAAGAAGTTGCGAATACTAGCCCAAAATCATATTTTAGGCAAATTTTTTAATAGAAGAATAATGTAGGAGGAAACAAATGAGTGCAATAGCTGGAATCTATAATGGTATTAACGAATCTGTTATTGAGAATGGTAGTACTTTAATGAAGTACCTTCAGAGATTTCCAGCAGATGATATTAAAACTTGGCACCAGGATAATGTATTTCTTGGATGTCATGCACAGTGGATTACTCCAGAATCAATAAATGAAAGGCTACCATATTACGATTCAGAAAGTAGAGTTACGATAACTGCTGATGCAATTATTGACAATCGAGATGAGTTATTCGAGAAATTACAGGTAAGTAGATACGAAAGGGAAACAGTTTCAGATAGCCAATTAATTCTATTGGCTTACTTGAAGTGGGGACAAGACTCTGCTAAGTTCCTGATAGGGGATTTTGCCTTTATGATTTGGGATGAGAAAAAGCAAATGCTTTTTGGTGCGAGAGATTTCTCAGGAAGTAGAACTCTTTATTATTATAACGACGATAAGAGATTTGCCTTTTGTACTGTAATAGAGCCATTATTAATGTTGCCTTATGTTAATAAGAGGTTAAACGAAAGTTGGCTAGCTGAGTTTTTAGCTATCACAACAGTAGTAGATACAGTTGATACTTCCAATACTGCTTATCAAGGAATTAATCAAGTACCTCCTTCACATAGTATTGTAATTAAAGAGAATAAAGTTTCTATTAATAGATATTGTTACGTTCCTACAGGAGAAAAGCTAAAGCTAAAAGCAAACGATGAATATGTTGAAGCTTTTCAGGAGGTTTTTCAAAAAGCGGTCCGTTCAAGGTTACGAACTTTTAGGGGTGTTGGGTCTCACTTGAGCGGTGGTTTGGATTCTGGAGCAGTAGTTAGCTTTGCAGCAAAAGACCTTCAAGAAAAAGCGCTTAATACGTTTAGTTATATTCCGTCAAATGACTTTGAGGACTATACTCCAAAGTATTTGTTACCTAATGAGACGCCCTTAATAAAGTCAACCGTGGAGTATGTAGGAGGTATTAAATCTCATTATTTAGATTTTGACGGTCGTAATCCATACATGGAAATTGATGATTTTCTCGCGACAAATGAGCTGCCATATAAGTTCTTTGAAAACTCTTTCTGGATAAAGGGGATTTTCGAAAAAGCTCACAAAGAGAATGTAGGTGTTTTGTTAAGTGGCGGTAGAGGGAATTTAAGTATTTCTTGGGGCTCTGCATTAGATTATTACTCCTTACTCTTAAAAGGACTACGTTGGAGTCGTCTTATCAAAGAATTAAATTACTATAGTCAAAATGTAGGTGGAGCAAGAATGCGAAGGCTTCCCGTGATTACAAGAGTAGCATTTCCATTCCTTGATCAATTATTTAGTAAGCCATATTATGTACCAAGTCTAATTAATTCCAAATTCGCTAAGAGGACCGGTGTTTTAGATAAGCTTAGGCAACATGGTATAGATGAAACTGGTTGGTATTCAACTACTAATATTTTTGAGCACCGTAAAAAGCATTTTGAGGAAGTGTTCCATTGGAATGCGACAAATACCTTATCTACTAAACTATCACTACGTTACTCTGTATGGAAACGTGATCCAACAAATGATATACGAGTAATCCGGTACTGTTTGTCTATACCTGAAGAGCAATATGTTCAAAATGGCTTAGACCGTGCCCTTATTCGCAGGGCAACAAAGAACTATTTACCGGATACAGTTAGACTGAACCAACGATATAAAGGAGTTCAGGGTGCTGATTGGGTCCATCGTATGAAACCATATTGGACCTCATTTTTAAAAGAGGCAAGGGAACTTGCTTTAGACAATAGAATGCAAGAATACATAGATGGTGGAGTATTTAAACAGGGTCTATTAAAAGCAGAAGAAGGAGCTCTTCCTCGATTTGCTACAGATCCGGATATTAGAAATCTAATGCGAAGCGTTGTTCTGTATCGATTCATAAACACATTTACCTGAAAGGGGGTGAAAAAGTGAAAAAGGAATGGGAAAAACCAGAATTAGAAGTATTGGAGATAAGTAAGACGATGGCGAACACTAATCCGGGTGACTTTATCGATGATTCATTTCCAGCGAATACCCGATTTAGTGATTTAACCTGGGGTGTCGATAGTTAAGGTTACGAAGGCATCAAACAATACACCAAAGTACAATATCATTAGGTAAGAGCCCCGTTATCGGGGCTTTTTGATAAATTACATATTCAAGTATTAATTTTTCTAAAACAATTTTCTAAGAATGATACGAAAATGTGGTGAATACAATGAAAAAGGCAGGAGGGTATTTTTTGATTGCTATTTTTATTTCAATTATAGCCATAACAGTTTATACAATTTGGGATAATAAACGAATCAAAATAGTAGAGCAAGAAATAGTAATCGATAATTTACCAGTGGAATTAGAAGGCTATACGATTCTCCAAGTGTCAGATTTACATGAAGAGGTGTTTGGAAAGAGTCAAGCAAGATTAATTGATAAGATAAATTCAGTACCATACGATGCTATTGTATTCACAGGAGATATGTTGGTTAGCAAAACTAGTAAAAATTACAGCACTTTTTATAATTTGCTGGATGGAATAGAAAATAAAGAAGTAGCATACTTTGTGCCCGGTAACACAGATCCACAGAGCTACTATGTAAATAAGGAAGGGCAATTTTTAAAAGTAGATTTTATAAAAGAGATGGAAAAGCGTGGAGTAAAACTATTAGAATCCTTTCAGTCTGTAGAAATTAGAAATTCAAAAGTCCATTTCGTTAACTTCGAAATATCAATTCTTAATGATTCGTATATCCAATCTACCAATAAGAAAATTGAATCAAAGAGTTTATCATATACAGGACATCTAGAATATTATTTGCAATTGTATCAGAAGATAAAAGCAATCAAATATAATAAAGATATGGATGTAATAATAGCGTTAAATCATTACCCAATAGTTGACGCAAGGATTGACAGTATTGCGGCAGATTCAGCAAACACACTTATGAATTACGATTTAATTATTGCTGGACATTACCATGGTGGTCAGATTCGCTTACCGTTTATAGGTGCTGTATTTGTTCCTGAAGCTTGGGATGAAAATAACGGTTTTTTTCCTCCACAAGATAGGGTTAAAGGTTTATGGGAGTATAAAAATATTAAACAATATGTAAGTGCAGGGCTTGGAAGTAGTAATGCAAGACCATATTTGAATTTTCGTTTTTTGAATACTCCAGAAATTAATGTTTTAACTCTTAAGGGCAAGTAAAATACTTTACTATTATTAAATGGTATTTGACGTAAATGAAATTAATTGGGTATTCATGAATGATATAATAATTCAAATGGCCATTCTATTACTATTACTCCACATAAATAAAATTTAAGAAGCACCGTTCCCGGTGCTTTTAGTGCTAACCTGCAATATTCCCTTTTCTTATTTCCACTTTTTTCCTTAGACCTAATGAAAGTGATATAACAAATTTTCGTATGTTTGAAGTCTTAGCCTCAGTAAACCTTGAAAAATAATATGCAATAATGCAAAGTATTGTCACTAGTACGAGCTCGATCCCAAATGATACTATACTGGGCTGTAGGCCATTATATCCTTTCATAGCTCCCCAACCGTAAACCGTGTTTATAATTGGATAATGTATTAAGTAAAGACTAAATGAAAAACTAGCTAGAATCCTGGAGAATTTTCCAAATCTCTTTAGTTCAATTCTTTTTAACTTATTTGGCATTACATATACCAATGTGTAAATAAATAGGCCAAAACTTAATCCCACAAAAAGATCTGCGAAAAATAAATCTTCTGTCCAACCATTGGTAAATAACCTACCTGTCATTACCAATGGTCTAACAGTTATAGATACTAACAATAGGAAGAGAGATGAGATTAAAATTAATTTACGATTGTTCATTGATACTCTTGGGAAGAAAAGAACTGCTACACCAATTAACCAAATAACAAAATATGAGTTCATACGTGTCCCAATTGTTGAAATAATTAACACCGCTAACATTAAATAAAACACCTTTAAAATTATCTTTTGTTTAGTAAACAATAAGAATATCAGAGGAAAAAGCATATAATACCAAAATTCATAACTTAAACTCCATAAAGGTGCATTTGATCCATAAACACCAACAAAGATATTTTGGAGAAAAAATAAGTTGCCTACAAATTCTATGGAATTTTCAAAGAGAGTTTCATAACCCTGGTAATTAAATAGATTCATAGCAATACTATCCAAAATAAATGTAAGGATTAATGCTGGTATTAATACAACTAAAAGTCTTGATAATCGATTTATCAAATATGATTCCCATGTCCATTTACTCTGAAGAACTGCTTTAAGTACAGATCTTGAAATAAACAGTCCACTTAATACAAAGAATATAATTACTGAAGGACCTCCAAGAATATTTAGAAGATATAGACCTTGTACAAGTAAATTTGGATTTTCTACATTTCCATATCCCACAAACAGCCTTGAACTTAAATGTTCCATTACTACTAATATTGCTGAAATACCACGAATTAAATCTAAATAAATTGATACATTCCCTTCTAAGAACTTGTCAGCTTTGGCAAAATTTGAATATAACTTATTCATTCAGACTCCTTTCTGAAAATAGAATTGTTTCGGTATGGATAAAAACCATGAAGCTATAAAAGTGCTTTGAAAATATAATTTTAAATTAAGAATCAGTGTAATTTTTATAGAACGTGGAAAATGAATTTATTATGTTGAAATTTTAACTATTTACTTCTATTTTTATATTTTATACCACATTTTGTTCGTTTTAAAGAATAAACCTTCGACGTTTTACTACAAATATATCTTTTTGTAGATAGTATAGCTGCAGGTTTGGACAATATAAATTTAATTATCTAGGCATTATAATGTGTGTTTGTCTTTTCCAGGGAGAACAACGTTTTTTTCACTCTGGCCAAAAATTATAATTGATTATAAGGAGATCGAGATTTCAAAGAAAATATTTGTGTAGGACGTGAAAGCAGTAATACTAGACTTTATACAATTACCTAAAAAAATTGGTGTGCTAGTATTAGTAAATGGAGGACACATAATATTTTGTTGTCTATTTATAATCTTTGGATTGACGGAGTGGTATAAAGATGATAAATTACATATAAGTTGTTCTTAATAAAGAAAAATATTTAAGTTTTTTATCGTATTATTTCAATATTTTTTATACTCTTATTGTTCTTTATACAGAACTTTTTTCGATATTAAACTAATTATTAAAAAAACACATAAGTTTTTTGGAGAGGAAAATTGAATTGGAAACAAGAGCTGTACTTACCCCACAATATCTAGAAGAATTTTCGTGTATAGGATCTAATTGTGAAGATACCTGTTGCTCAGGTTGGAGAATCACCATTGATCAGAAGACATATGAAAAGTATCAACAACTTGAAGATGGTGACTTAAAGGCTTCTCTAAAACAATATATGAGAAAAATTGATCAGAAACCTAGCAAAGAGCGATTTGCAGAACTTTCATTAAACTCTGAATCCTACTGCCCTTTATTAAATGACAATAAACTTTGTAGTGTCCATATTGAAAGAGGGGAAAGTTACCTACCAAATCTCTGTGCAACCTTTCCAAGAGTTACTAACGTCATAAATGGAAATTTCGAAACTTCTGGTACTTTGTCATGTCCCGAAATTGCTCGATTAGCTCTATTAAATAAAAACGGAATATCATTTGTAGAAAAAGATGAATCAAATGAAGTGAGACATTTAATTTACTATAACTTAAATACTGAGAGTCAGAAATCAACACACGTTGGTCAATATTTTATTGAACTTCGTTCATTTTCAATTGAACTACTGCAGAATAGAAAATTAACTTTATCTTTTAGGCTGCTCATTCTGGGATTGTTTTTTGAACAAGTAAAAGAATACATTGCTACTAATGATAAATCGGGAATCCAAGGATTAATTGAAGAGTATTTGAATTTAATAGATAGTGATGGAATTTTAAAAAGAATCAGTGGTTTGCCAACTTCTGTTAGAAAACAAATGGAGATTGGAAGAAAATTCATAGATATGGGACTATTTACAGGGCTTAAAGATCAGAGGTATCTAACATGCATACTAGAATCCTTAGAGGGTCTTAATTATACAAATGATAACCTTGGAGAAGATAGTATAGATTTATATAAACAAATATATCAAGGAACATATACAGACTTCTTTTCTAAACATGAGTATATATTAGAGAATTATTTAGTTAATTATTGTTTTAAAAGCTTGTTTCCTCTTGATAAAGAAAAGGACGTGTTTAATGCTTATTGTTTGTTAATCGCTAACTAT
This sequence comes from Ferdinandcohnia jepli, assembly GCF_047246645.1. Taxonomy (NCBI): domain Bacteria; kingdom Bacillati; phylum Bacillota; class Bacilli; order Caryophanales; family Bacillaceae; genus Ferdinandcohnia; species Ferdinandcohnia jepli. Next base: position 16,596 of record NZ_JBFOKR010000002.1, on the reverse strand, counting down.
TCACTTGTAAAAATGCTAGTCATCGGAATGATGGCTAAATATAAAGAATCATTCAATTTAAATAATGTTATAGATATTATACAAACTCATACAAGAAACGTGGAGCACCATCAACATCACTTAGTTCATATGAGAGAGTTTATAAAAGAATATCAACTTAATAAATTTGAAGAGATGGCAATTCTTATTAATAATTAAAAGATTTGAAATGTTATTTCTAACCTTTTATATAATGACATTTTGATTAGTTGGAGGTAATTATGAGTGCAATTGCTGGAATATACAATCTAAACGAAGAACCAATATCTCCAGTACAAACAAAGAAAATGATGGGAACATTTCTTCAATATCCCGCAGACATGATACATACATTTCATAAGGACAATATCTTTTTAGGATGCCATGGTCAATGGATTACTCCGGAGTCAATTGGAGAAGTATTACCTTTGTATGACTATGAACGACAAATTTATATTACATCAGATGCTATTATAGATAACCGAATTGAACTTTTTGAAAAACTCAACATAGACGTAGGTAAAAGAAAGACAATAACGGATGCCCAATTAATTGTAATGGGATATTGTAAATGGGAAGAAGAGGTACCGAAACACTTAATTGGAGACTTTGCTTTTATAATTTGGGATGAAAAAAATAGAAAACTCTTTGGTGCAAGAGATTTTTCAGGGTCACGAACACTATATTACTATTCAGACCAATCAAGAGTAGCATTTTCAACAACAATCGAATCTTTGTTCACACTACCCTATGTTGACAAGGAGCTAAATGAAGAATGGATAGCTGAATTTATTACGATACCGAGTATGGTTGATGCAATCGATACTAACTCAACCGTATATAAGCATATCAAACAAATTCCACCTTCACATTCCATAACAATTACTAATAATAAAATTAACCTTTCTCGTTATTGTAATGTCGTAGTAGGACAGAAGATAAAGTTTAAAACAGATGCCGAATACGAAGAAGCATTTAAAGAAGTGTTTAACAGATCTGTAACAGATAGACTTCGAACTTACGGTGAAGTAGGCTCGCAATTAAGTGGAGGTCTTGATTCTGGGGCAGTAGTTAGCTTTGCAGCAAGGGCACTTAAAAAACGTAATAAAAAATTAAATACATACAGTTTCATTCCTGAAAGTAATTTTAAAGATTGGACATCAAAATACTTTGTATCTGATGAGAGACCATTTATTAAGGAAACTGTAAATTTTGTAGGTAATATAAATGATCATTACTTAGACTTTCCAGGGAAAAACGCTTTTTTAGAAATAGAAAGTTTTCTGCAAATTAATGAAATGCCATACAAGTTCTTTGAAAACTCTTTTTGGTTAAGTGGAATAAATGAGTATTCAGCAAAAAATGGTACAAAAATTCTATTAAATGGTGCTAGAGGTAATTTTTCTATTTCTTGGGGTTCAATTGAAATTAACTTAAACTATTACGCGAAATTGTTGAGAAAAATGAAATTAATTCATCTTTATAAAGAATTGGATTTATATTGTAAAAACTTCTCCACAGGGAAATCAAATGTATTACCAGCAGTTATAAAAAAAGGTTTTCCTATATTAAATATGTTTCTTATGAGCGAGAAATCCTTTGGTACAGATGAATTTCCAAAATTAATAAGCAATTCCTTAGAGAAACGCACAAATGTTTATGAAAAGCTTGATTCATTTGGGTTTAATAATGACCATAGAAACAGAAATAACTTATTCAATATTCGAGATGAACACTTTGAGAAGTTATTTTTTTGGAATAAAACAGGAACAGCATCTACTAAGCTATCTTTAAGAAACTCATTGTGGGAGAGAGATCCCACTAATGATTTAAGGGTGATTCGATATTGTTTGTCTATCCCGGAGGACCAATATTCAAAAAGAGGATTGGATCGATCTTTAATTAGAAGAGCAACTAAGGGTGTCCTTCCAGAAAAAGTAAGATTTAATAATAAAAGTCGTGGTATTCAGTCCGCTGATCTGATACACAGACTAACACCTGTTTGGAAACAGTTTATCGATGAACTCCATCAAGTGTCTACTGACGATAGAATAGGTAAATATATTAATCAAACTATAGTAAAAAATGTTGTTTCTAAATATGAAAATATACCTCGTCCAGAATATATTTTTAATACTGACTTTAGAGCCTTAACTAGGTGTCTAGTTTTCTATCGTTTTATTAAAAGTTTAAACTAGAAAGGGGGTGATAGAATGAAAAAAGCGTGGAGCAAGCCGTCAATAGAGGTTCTTGAAATTGGTTTAACAATGGGTGGAGACGGAAATGCAGTATCGGATAGCTATTGCACTAGTGAACATCCGAACATTAATCCTGACGGGAAGATAAACAAGGCATGTGTTCATCCTGATCTGTTAGGAAGTTAAGATTAAGCACTTTTAGTTTGGAAGTTTATGTTAAGGGTACCCCTTATACGATTTTTGTTGTCTAAGGGGTAAAAATATTTACACTCTCGGGGGAACTATGACAAATAATAAGGGAAAAATAGGCTATATAGCTTTTGGCTTAAACATATTAAGTGAAATTGCATTCCCTGAATTGCAAAAAGAAGATTTTGATTATACTTCGACTGATATCGAAGTAAAAGATTTAGGTTTTTCTGATGAACAGGAATCATCAATATGTGATAATTTTGTAATAAATGAAGACCTAGTTATCTTTCGAGTGCCAAATGTTGCAATTTTTTCTGTTCTAAATGGAAATCAAATTACTATTAATAAGTTTAAAGATGTTAATGAAGATCAATTAAGGCTTTACTTACTTGGTACTTGTATGGGGACTTTGCTTACACAACGGAAATACCTATCCTTACACGGCAGTGCCATCGAAATCAACGGTAAAGCCTACGCAATCGTTGGAGATTCAGGTGCAGGTAAATCAACACTAGCGGCTGCATTTTTACACAAGGGATATAAATTAATTAGCGATGATGTAATCCCTGTTTCCTTTAACGAGGATAACATCCCAATGGTGACACCTGCCTATCCTCAGCAAAAGCTGTGGCAGCAGAGCTTGGATAACTTTGGAATGGAATCTAGTAATCTAAGACCGGTAGTTGATCGAGAAACTAAATTTGCGGTTCCGGTTGTTAATCAGTTTTGTAATGAACAACTGCCACTTGCAGGTGTTATTGAATTGGTAAAAACAGCTGATGAAAATATTCAAATGGAGAAGGTTCAAAACCTTGCACGATTACAAACCCTGTTTACTCATACCTATCGTAATTTTCTTCTTGAACCATTAGGGTTATTTGATTGGCATTTTCATACAACGACTAATCTTGCGAGTAAAGTAGATGTATACAGACTTGAAAGGCCAACAACTCAATTCACTGCACACGATTTAGCGGATCTTATATTATCAACAATTAAAAAGGAGTCAACTTAAATGATTACAAATCAAGATATTACTGTAAATTCAGTGGTAACTCAAGCTAAGGGAAATATCGTTAGCGACATGGGTGGTGAAAAGGTAATGTTAAGTGTTACCCGTGGGAAATATTTTAATCTAGGTGAAATTGGTGGGGAAATCTGGGATTTAATGTCTCAACCGTTATCAGTACAAGAGATAGTAACCCAGTTAGTTACTAGTTTCGATGTAGATTCAAAAGAATGTGAGGAACAAGTAGTTGATTTTCTAGAGAGTCTTAGTAAGGAAGGTCTAATTGAGATTACGAATTAGAATTCTACAATGTGAGGATATGATATGAAATTTTTAAAAAGTCTAATACTATTTTTATCTTCTAATAATCGTACGAAAACTCTATTTATAGAAGCTTATTTTATGTTGGCTTGGGCCCGTTTTTTAAAAGCAATACCTTTTTCAAAGGTTGTTCCTTCATTAGGAGATCCGATGCAGGAAACCTCTTATTTCAAGAAACAAGATGATATCAAAAATCTAAAAAACATATCAAATGCCATTCATATTATGAGTGGTTATACATTTTGGGAGAGTCAGTGTTTAGTAAAAGCAATTGCAGGTATGAAGATGTTAGAACGTCGAAAAATTGAAAGTACGCTTTATTTAGGAACAGCAAGGGATGAGAATGGAAACATGATCGCACACGCTTGGTTACGCAGTGGAACCTTCTATGTTTCCGGTGCTGACGGTATGGAGAAATTCACGGTAGTGGGTAAATTTGCGAAACGAATTAGTACTACTGGATTACAGGGAGAAAACAATGAATATCAAAAATCAACTTGATTTAACAAATATACCACGTGAAACTCTACTTCTTTTAGAGATTTGTAAGTGGGAAGATGTGGTAACCCTTCCACCTAATCAGAGAGCTTTGTTTGATAATATTGATTGGGAACTATTGATGGAATTAGCTCTTCACCATCGAGTATATCCATTCATCTTTCCAAAATTGAAAAGTCTTGAAGAAAAGCTTGTTCCAGATAATATCATGCAACAACTTTCGCATTATTATCGAAATAATACGTTTAAGATGCTGCAATTATGCGGTGAGATGGAACAGGTTAGTCAACTATTTCTAAAAAATGAGATACATCCTCTATTTTTAAAAGGGCCAGTTCTTGCTACAGATTTGTATGGTGATTTATCCCTGCGTACATCCGGGGATTTAGATGTTCTTATTCCAATTGAAGATCTGCAGAAGGCTGAGGAACTTATCTTACGAGCTGGATATGAGAAAGATGAATACATTCAATCGGTTTTGAATGACTGGAAATGGAGACACCATCATTTTACTTACTTTCATCCATCTAAGGGTATCAAACTTGAAATTCATTGGAGATTAAATCCAGCTCCAAGTATGGAACCCAGCTTTTCCGACTTATGGAAGAGAAAAAGAATCTACTCAACAACAAGTTTTCCTGTCTATATTTTAGGAATAGAGGATTTATTTTTATTTCTTGTAACTCACGGAGCAAGACATGGTTGGTCTCGTCTTAGATGGCTTACAGATATTCAACAAATTGTAAAGAAAGACATAGATTGGGTGTCACTAACTCGCCATGTAAGAAAATATAAATGTAACCATATTGCAGGCCAAGCATTGGTTTTAAGCGCACAATTACTTGGTAGTAAAGGTTTATCTCATCAACTGGAGCCTTTAACAACAGGAAAGCGACCATTCACATTAGCGCAACAGGCCATTTTCTATATTGAAAAAATGGTCAACTTACACTCTGAACCATTACCCCAAGAAATTTCAGACTATCATAAAAAACATTTGTTATCATTAATGACCCTTAGACAAAAGGTAATCCATACTCTTAGCACGTTCTATCCGTACTATACTGATGTTGAAACCTTGCCACTACCTAATAGATTGCATTTCTTATATTTCGTCTTACGACCGTTTCTCTTACTTTGGAGGAGAACAAAGAAGTATTCCTTGAATTAATTGGAGGTTAAAAAGTGGAACATATTCTCTATTTTTATAAAAAACTAAGTACATTTGCTGGCAAGAAGCTCTATGTAAACCTCCTAGCTATGATGATTATTAGCTTACTAGATGGTATTGGGATTATCATGCTAATCCCATTAATTACCTCTAGTGGGCTTATAAGTATGGACTTTGGTAATCTTTCATCTGCCTCGTTTATTTTTGAGTATTTGAATAGAATAGTAGAAACACTAAGTTTCACTTCTATTCTTATAATCTTTGTGGTGGTAGGAATTCTCCAAAACCTAATCCATCGGTATCTAACCATTCAAAATACAAAAATTCAACATGGATTTTTCAGAAAGCTCAGAATTGAAACGTATAGTGCATTATTATATTCAAACTGGAACTTTTTTTTAAAAAAGAGAAAGTCAGATATTATTAATTCTTTAACAGCCGAGATTGCACAGGCTAGTGCAGGAACAAATACATTCCTACAGTTTATAACTGCTATTATTTTTACAACAATACAAGTTATCGTAGCTTTTATCCTTTCACCTAAGATTACACTCTTTGTTCTTTTAAGTGGTTTTCTCTTAACTCTCTGCTCGTATAGTTTTATTAAAAAATCAAGAGCATTAGGTAAACTGAATTGGCAGTTCGGCCAGAGTTACCTTGCTGGAATCACGGATAGTTTTAACGGTATAAAAGAGATTAAGAGCAACAATTTGGAAGAATCACGGATTAATTGGTATAGTTCTATGACGAAACAGCTACATGATGAACAAATTAATTATTCTAAGCTCAAATCGTTATCCCAATTTAATTATAAAGTTGCCTCCATCATTCTAATAGCTGTATTTATATACTTTTCAGTAACATTTTTCAATACCGAAGTTGCGCAATTATTACTGATCGTTGCAATTTTCTCTAGGTTATGGCCACGTATTACTGGGATTCAAGCTGGTTTGGAGCAAATGGCAACAATAACACCAGCGCTTAAAGCTGTTATTAAACTACAACAGGATTGTTTGGAAGCTAAAGAAATAGTCGAAGATATTGAGCAAGAGCCACTCAAAATTGCTATAGGTATAGAATGTAAAAATGTGTTTTTTAAATACAGCGAGGGTGATCAAAAATATGCATTAAAAGGGATAGATATTTATATCCCTTCCTACCAAATGACAGCAGTAGTTGGGCGATCTGGGGCTGGGAAAAGTACTCTGATTGATTTATTGATGGGGCTGAACCAACATGAATCTGGGAAGGTTTTGATTGATGGTCAACCATTATCAAGTTCAAATGTAATGGCATTGAGAAAATCAATTAGTTATGTTCCTCAAGACCCTTTCCTATTTAATGTAAGCATTAGAGATAATTTATTAATTATTAATCAAAACGCAAGTGAACAACAGATTTGGGAGGCACTTGAGTTCTCATCTGCTGCTGAATTTGTGCGGAAGCTTCCGAATGGACTTGATACTCTTATCGGTGACCGTGGTATTCGACTATCTGGCGGAGAACGCCAAAGAATAGTATTAGCTAGAGCAATTTTGCGTAATCCTTCTATATTAGTCTTGGATGAAGCGACAAGTGCATTAGATACCGAAAACGAGTCGAAAATACAAGAGGCAATCGAACGGTTAAAAGGAAAAATGACAATCATTGTTATTGCACACCGTTTATCTACTATTCGTAACGCTGATCAGGTAATTGTATTAGATCAAGGAGAAGTGATTCAGCAAGGTGGTTTTCACCAATTAGCCAAAGACAAACGAGGAATGTTTAGTCATTTGCTTGGAAAGCAAATGGGGGCGAGTTTGTAAAAAGTTAAATGTATGCTCATTACAAAATATGTATAAAATGATTATATTATTTGAATGTTTTAGATATTAAAGGTAGGTATTATATGATAAAATTAGCTCTTTGCTTTGTTTTGAGAATTTTACCTGTTTTGTATATGTTTTGGATCTGGGTTCAGTCTAGTACCTTTAATCCAAGCTCGTTTGAGGGTATGCATTCAAAAATTGGCATACCTGTTTTTCTGTTTCTTGGTGCAATACTTGAAATAGGCCATTTATTTGAATTTGCAATTCTATATTTCCTGTTAATTATTGCGTTTCTTACATTTGGAAATTTAAATATACAAAAGGAGATCGGAGCCTTTTTGATAGCTTTTCTGTATGGCGTATTAGATGAGATACATCAATATTATGTGCCATTTAGATCTACGTCTACTTTTGACCTGGTGAAGAATACAATAGGTATTATCGTGATTTCTTATATTATTCACAGGAGCTATTACAAAAATATATACTCTAAACTTGGAGGATTACTTAGACGGATCCCTGATAACCCTAGAAGGAAAAAGCCTAACATTCCGTTATAAATAAAAAAAGCACTCAAGAGATGAACTTCCCATTTCATCTTCCTGAAGTGCTATTTTATTTGTTAGATTGTTTCCACTTGTTAAATTCAAGGAATTCCTTAAATTCTTGCTTTGAGACTCCTGATTTCATTGCTTCCTGAACAAGCTGGGCCCAGTCAGAATCAAGCTCTTCTATCTTTGCTTCGTGACCTTCTTCATGGAGTAGTATATTAACTGAAACTCCGAGTACGGAAGAGATTTTTTCTAAAAATTGAATAGAAGGATTTGATTGGAGGTTGCGCTCAATAGAACTTAAATATGATTTCGCTACTCCAGCTCTCTCTGCTAATTCTGATAAAGATAGTTTCCTTTGTAATCGGTATGTTTTGATACGTTGGCCAATCATTACGTTCACCTTCCTTCATATATGATTATAACATATAATGAAGAAGTTTGTTTTGTATGACGAACGATTTTCAACAATTTTTTCACGAAAAAGGCACCGTGATAACAGAAACGGAGTGGCAAGATGTAAACTTAACCGATCATCGTATCTAGTCCGTCAGCTTTTTCAATAAAGAACGCTTTAATTTCATTTTCACTAATTCCCATTTCTAGTGCTTCCAAAATTAAGTCAACCCATTCCTGATCTAGTTCCTCATTAATTCGTTTCATCATACTTTTCATTAACCTCCCAAAATACATTAGTATTCCAGGCAGTCCAGCCATCGTAATTGAAATAAACTCCAACCTTAGACCTGTGACTTTGCGTCCCCATCTTTCAATAGGTTTGCCTTTGTCTGTTCGAAACCCAGCTGACTGACCTAAAACGATAGTCTATATATGTATAGAACCTTGGTATTACATTTAGAAGTATAAATGAACAAATAAAAACATTCTGTAGAAGGATGTCGATGTCAAAATATTTTTAAAACTTAAGGCAATTCCCATTTCTGTTGAAGAAAAAGCGTTTATTATCCGCTATTATGTAGAATTACCTCGAAATGAAGGAGGTTCGACCTAGTCTTTGTAAACTTTTGAATAGCAGAAGTTAACAAACAGGTCGAAAGTCATGCCTGTTTTTGTAGCTTTTCCAACTATTTATAAGTGATTTGTCGAACGTTTTTTCTAAAATAACCCACAAAAAAATGTAACCTATCCCCTAAAACAGAGATAGGCTAGATTTATATGGCGTTTTGACATAAATAGAACAATCCACCATTGATGATTTCGACAATAACTTTTGGTTCATACTGCTCACGTAATGCTTCTTTTTCAATTTTGTAGCTTTCGGGCTTTTCTTCGACATCTTCATAAAATGAATTTAATAGGGCCAAGTCCTCATCCCAACGCTTGCGAGCATCATCTGCCCATGTATGTTCTTGGCTCTCAACAAAACCACGGATATATTGTTGCAGACGATTCAGGCCACTCTGTGGTTTTATGAGCGGTGACATTGTATATGTTAAATCTGGAATCTTTGGTTTTAAATCAAGCTTATCAAGCTTTTCTTGGAATTCTTCAACAATACTGCCGTTAATAAGCTGAATCCCAAGTGACAGTAATATATCGCGTTTACGGTCACATTTATAGGAAACTTTCACGTTTAAGCCTAGCCATGGATAAAGCGGGGTATTTCCCTGCATCATTGGGGTTGTCTGTTGATACAACCTGATATAGCTTGCAAGTTGTTTTGTTGATTCGAAAATTTGGTGCAAGCGTGGTGCCCCGAAATGAATGAAGTCACCTTTCACATCATCTGCTGTTTTGTCTCGGTCGGTGATTAAAGTGAGTTTCATTGGATTTGGTGTTCCACCTGTTTTTTCTACATACGTCCAATAAAAAGGTCGATTCATCAATTGTTTATCCAAATCAATTGTTAACTGTACTGTCATATAACCTTGTTGTCTCTCGAGAATTTCACAATGGTTGGATACAAAGTATTTTTCGAGAAAGTTAACGATTTCCTGTTGCTGCATGCTGTTCACCACCATCTTCTTCAGCGTAACTAATAATTGAAGTTAAGTTTTCCATCTTAATTTTCATTTCTCCTTCACTACGAGACCGTAGAAGGATATCTTGGATATGGTCTTCAATGTTTCCAATATCTAATCTCGTTAAAATTTCGTCTAGCTGACCAATAACTCGTTCAAATAAATTAATTTTTTCATATAAAAGCTTCAGAATATGTTCTTCAACTGTATTTTTTGTGGCGAAGTTATAAATATGAACATCCTTTTCCTGTCCAAGACGGTGAATACGACCAATCCGTTGCTCAAGTCTCATCGGATTCCAAGGTAAATCATAATTAATAATATGATTACAGAATTGCAGGTTAATACCTTCACCGCCTGCTTCAGTTGCAATTAACACTTGAAATTTCCCTTTAAATAATTCTCTCATCCAGTCTTTCTTTCCACGCTTAAAGCCACCACGGAAAGGGACCGATGATATTCCGTTCTGTTGAAGGAACCATTGTAAATACATCTGTGTAGCCCGATATTCTGTAAAAATAATAACCTTATCATTAATTTGTTTAATTAATTCAACTGCTTTTTCTGCCTTAGAATTTTGAGACACCTGTTCTACTTTTTTCATAAGTCCCATAACCAAATCCTGAGGGACCTGAACACCGTCTTCATTCTTTTTTTCTAGCATCTTTTTCAGTGTGAAATAAACGGCTTCACGACTACTACACGCTTCTCTTTGTAGAGTTAAAATAGAGAACATGCTTGAAGCAAATGGTGAAAAGCTTGAACGATAGGCTGTAATTGCGTCATATAATTCCTGTTCAGTTTCAGAGAATTCAATCGGTACAGTTTCAACCCTACGTTTCGTCCACTCAATCCCTGTATCATCACGGCGATTTCGAATCATCACCTTATTCACTAATTCCTTTAAATGCTCATGGTCTTCAATGGATTTCTTTTTCTTTCCATATAGTTCATCAAAATAAGACTGATTCCCTAAGTGACCTGGCTTAAGTAAGGATACAAGATTAAAAATCTCTTCAATTTTGTTTTGAATAGGAGTTGCTGTTAACAATAAGCAAAACTTCTTTTTTAGATTTTGAACAAATTCATAGTTTTTGGTTTTGTTATTTTTTAACTTATGAGCTTCATCGATAATAATGAGGTCATAATCCTGTTCATATACGATTTCTCGGTGTGGGCTGCGTTTTGCAGTATCAATAGAAGAAACAACTACATCATACTGCTCCCACATATAACTTTTCTTTTGTTGGACAGCAGGTATATAGAACTTTTGATTTAATTCCATTGCCCATTGTGAAACAAGGGATGCTGGTACAAGGATTAAAACCTTTTTTACCAATCCCCTAATCATGTATTCTTTTAAAATGAGGCCAGCTTCTATTGTTTTTCCAAGCCCAACTTCATCAGCCAGAATAGCTTTTCCATTCATTTTTTCAACGACTTGCTTTGCAACTTCAAGTTGATGTGGAAGTGGTGTAAGTTGTGGTAAATGCTTAGGCGCTTGTAACCCTTCAAATTCAGGTATGGTCTGATGCTTTTCCACTTCATAAGCAAGCTTAAAAAGCTCCCAGTTTGCCCAAGGACCGTCTTCGTCAATTCTCTGTAAAAAGTCACCTTTCCACGAGTGATCAAATTCAAAATCGACATTCATACTTTCACAGTCCTTTCCTCGTTGAGTGTAGTAAAAAATATAAGTGATTCCAAAATACGAACGTTTGACTATAAAAATACAGTAATGTTAGCTAAATAATTTATTGCCGAAACCGCTCGTAAATGGTAGGATGATAGTAGTTTCGAAACCGCTTTAATTTGTTAAATACCGAGCGAATAAGCTTAGTATGGGTCATTTTCAATAGCTGTTTCGTTAGTATTACCAAAAAAATGAAATATATGAATATCGCGAATGACAACAAGGGGAGAGACTACAATTTGTAGCGCCGAAGGAGCAAGCAGTAACTGTGAATCTCTCAGGCAAAAAGACTCTTGTTCGACGCAACTCTGGAGAGAGCCACTCATTTAAAGTGTTGGCCACCAAAGGGGAAAGCCTCATCATACATAACACGAGGTAAACTTTCAGGTGCAAGGACAGAGACTTCACATATGTGGAGTCTATCTGTCCTTTTTTGTGTAGTCTGAATTTTTTAACAATCATGTAAGGGGGAATCAGATTGTCTGAATTAAAACGAACACCTTTATTTAATGAGTATCAAAAGCTTGGTGCAAAAACGATTGATTTTGGTGGATGGGATCTTCCTGTTCAGTTTTCTAGTATTAAAGAAGAGCATGAAGCAGTTCGTACCAAAGCAGGTCTTTTTGATGTTTCTCATATGGGAGAAATCACAGTAAAGGGAACTGGTAGCTTAGCATATTTACAAAAAATGATGACAAATGATGTTTCGCTTTTAAAAGACGGCGGAGCTCAATACACCGCAATGTGTTATGAAAATGGTGGAACTGTTGATGACTTATTAATCTATAAAAAAGCAGACAACGACTACCTATTAGTTGTAAATGCTTCAAATATTGAGAAAGACTTTGAGTGGATGACGCAGCATGTGTTTGGAGATGTAGAAGTTGTTAATATCTCCAATGAAATTGCCCAAGTTGCTATCCAAGGTCCTTTAGCCCAAACCGTTTTACAAAAGCTTACAACAACAGACCTTAGTGAAATCAAGTTCTTTAAATTTAATGATGAAGTAGAAGTTGCCGGAAAAAGTTCACTGGTGTCTAGAACAGGGTATACAGGTGAAGATGGTTTTGAAATATATTGCGCAGCAGAAGATGTTGTGACAATTTGGAATGCGATTTTAGAAGCTGGGAAGCAAGAAGGAATTTTACCATGTGGTTTAGGTGCACGTGACACACTTCGTTTTGAAGCAAATCTTGCACTTTATGGCCAAGAATTATCAAAGGATATCACTCCGATCGAAGCTGGTATTGGATTTGCTGTAAAACCTAACAAAGAGGATGACTTTTTCGGTAAGGCTGTTCTTAAGCAACAAAAAGAAGAAGGTGCTCCTAGGAAGCTTGTCGGTATTGAAATGATCGACAAAGGGATTCCTCGTCACGGCTATGAAGTGTTTGTAGGCGAAGAACAAGTGGGAGAAGTAACAACTGGTACTCAATCTCCAACGCTACAAAAGAATATTGGTTTAGTCTTACTAAAAGCAGAGCATGCAGAGCTTGGTACTGAAGTTGAAGTACAGGTTCGTAAAAAGCGTCTTAAAGCTGTAGTAGTGGCAACGCCATTTTACAAACGTCCAAAAAAATAATGGTTTACTAATATCCTATTTAGGGAAGGGGTACATTCATGAAACATCGTTATTTACCAATGACGGAACAAGACAAAAATGAAATGCTTCAAGCAATCGGAGTATCCACTGTTGATGAACTTTTTAATGATATTCCTGAAAGTGTTCGATTCAAAGGAGAATACAACATTAAGAAAGCTAAGTCAGAGCCTGAATTAATGAAAGAACTATCAGTACTTGCTTCTAAAAATGCTGATCTTCGTTCACATGCATCATTTCTAGGTGCTGGTGTATATGACCATTACATGCCGGTTATCGTCGACCATGTTCTATCTCGTTCTGAATTCTATACAGCTTATACACCTTATCAGCCGGAAATTTCTCAAGGAGAGCTTCAAGCGATCTTTGAATTCCAAACGATGATTTGTGAACTAACAGGTATGGATGTTGCAAACTCTTCCATGTATGACGGTGGTACTGCACTTGCAGAAGCAGCGATGCTATCAACAGGACATACAAAAAATAAAAAAGTTCTTGTTTCAAAGGCGGTTCATCCTGAATCCCGTTTAGTATTAGAAACATATGCAAAAGGACAATATATCGAAGTTGTTGAAATCCCAACTAAAAATGGGGTAACAGATATCGAAGCTTTAAAAGATTTAATGGATGAAAATGTAGCATCTATTATTGTTCAATATCCAAACTTCCTTGGCCAGATTGAACCACTAAAAGAAATTGAAGCAGTTGCTCATACTGGTAAGAGCATGTTTATTGTATCAAGCAATCCGCTAGCATTAGGGGCGTTAACACCTCCTGGGAAATTTGGTGCTGACATCGTAGTAGGGGATGCGCAACCATTTGGTATTCCAGCTGCATTTGGTGGACCTCACTGTGGATATTTTGCTGTAACAACTAAATTAATGCGGAAAGTTCCTGGTCGTTTAGTAGGTCAAACAGTTGATGAAGATGGAAAGCGCGGATTTGTATTAACACTACAAGCACGTGAACAACATATTCGTCGAGACAAAGCGACATCAAATATCTGTTCAAACCAAGCCTTAAATGCACTTGCTGCATCAGTAGCAATGACTGCTCTAGGTAAAAAAGGTATAAAAGAAATATCTACAAACAATATTCAAAAAGCTCATTACGCAAAAACTCAATTTGTTAACAATGGCATTAACGTTGCTTTTGATGGACCGTTCTTTAATGAATTTGTGGTTAACTTAGGTAAGTCTGTAAAAGAAGCAAATGCTCATCTTATTCAAAAAGGAATTATTGGCGGATACGATTTAGGCCGTGATTATCCAGAATTAGAAGGTCATATGTTAGTGGCTGTAACTGAACTTCGCACAAAAGAAGAAATTGACACACTTGTAAAAGAATTGGGGGATGGCAATGAATAAGCAAGATCAACCATTAATTTTTGAACTATCCAAGCCGGGTCGAATTGGTTATAGCTTGCCAGAATTAGACATACCTGAAGTAAATATTAATGAAGTTATCCCTGCAGACTATATACGTGTAGAAGAACCTGAACTACCAGAGGTTTCTGAGTTAGATATTATGCGTCACTATACAGCATTATCAAAGCGTAACCATGGAGTAGACTCTGGATTTTATCCACTTGGTTCATGTACGATGAAATACAATCCGAAAATTAATGAGAATGTAGCTCGTTATAGTGGATTTGCTCATATACATCCATTACAAGAAGAAGAAACAGTACAAGGTGCAATGGAACTTATGTATGACCTGCAAGAGCATCTAAAGGAAATTACTGGTATGGATGAAGTAACTCTTCAACCAGCTGCAGGTGCACATGGTGAATGGACTGGATTAATGATGATTCGTGCTTACCATGAGGCTAATAATGATACTGCACGTACAAAAGTAATTGTTCCAGACTCCGCACATGGAACAAACCCAGCATCAGCAACTGTAGCAGGCTTCGAAACGATCACAGTTCAATCTGATGAAAATGGTCTAGTTGACCTTGAAGATTTACGCCGTGTTGTTGGTCCTGATACAGCTGCTCTCATGCTTACTAATCCAAATACACTTGGATTATTTGAAGAAAACATTCTCGAAATGACAAAGATCATCCATGAAGCTGGCGGTAAGGTTTACTATGATGGTGCGAACCTAAATGCAGTTCTTAGTAAGGCGCGCCCAGGAGATATGGGCTTTGATGTAGTACATCTTAACTTGCATAAAACATTTACTGGTCCACACGGTGGTGGAGGCCCAGGTTCTGGTCCTGTAGGAGTAAAGGCTGACTTAATTCCTTACCTTCCAAAACCAGTTCTTGTAAAAACAGAAGAAGGTTATCACTTCGACTATAATCGTCCACAATCAATTGGACGCGTGAAACCATACTATGGAAACTTTGGTATCAATGTCCGTGCCTACACTTACATTCGTTCAATGGGTCCAGATGGACTTAAGGCTGTTACAGAATATGCTGTGTTAAATGCGAACTACATGATGCGTCGTCTTGCACCACATTTCGACCTTCCGTACGATAAGCATTGTAAACATGAATTCGTACTTTCTGGAAGACGTCAAAAGAAATTAGGTGTTCGTACGTTAGATATAGCGAAACGTTTACTAGACTTTGGCTATCATCCACCAACAATCTACTTCCCACTTAATGTAGAGGAATGTATGATGATCGAGCCAACAGAAACTGAATCTAAAGAAACATTGGATGATTTTATCGATGCAATGATCCAAATTGCAAAAGAAGCAGAAGAAAATCCAGAAATCGTTCAAGAGGCTCCGCATACAACTGTGGTTAAACGACTTGACGAAACGTTGGCTGCAAGAAAGCCAGTATTACGTTATCAAAAGTAAAAACTTATTATTATAGAAGAGATTCATCTTATTTCAGGTGAATCTCTTTTTTTGTTGAATGAAAGATTGAAGATAAGCATTGGAGTTATAGAACTGCTATGGAACTTGTGGTTTGAAAGTGAAGGGTTTATTAATGCTTGGTTAAAAATTATATTAGAAATTTATTATCTACTGTTTTCCAATAATTACCTAGGTATAAAACCTTGAAACTTTTATATGGGACTGGTATTATAGGTTAAGTCATCGCGACAAAGTGATTGACTAAGAAACAATGTTTCATTGAATAACATCTTTTAAAAATAGATGTTGACTTGAGGTATTAGAAAATGTTATATTAATAAAGTCGCTTTTGAGAAGTGACTAAAAAGTTCTTTGAAAACTGAACACAATACAAGCGTCAACGTTTAATTCAAGTAACAAACTATTGAGCAATCAATACTTTCTTCGGAGAGTTTGATCCTGGCTCAGGATGAACGCTGGCGGCGTGCCTAATACATGCAAGTCGAGCGGATCTTTGGGAGCTTGCTCCCAAAGGTTAGCGGCGGACGGGTGAGTAACACGTGGGCAACCTGCCTGTAAGACTGGGATAACTTCGGGAAACCGGAGCTAATACCGGATAACATAAGAGACCACATGGTCTCCTATTAAAAGATGGCTTTTAGCTATCACTTACAGATGGGCCCGCGGCGCATTAGCTAGTTGGTGAGGTAACGGCTCACCAAGGCGACGATGCGTAGC